>CBRAFJ010000081.1:0-3485 GCA_967755195.1 uncultured bacterium
ATTTTTATTTATTCCTTAGTCGTTAGTATACTTCGCGTATCGTTAACCGACAAACTGGTGATAACTTTGTCGTTTTGGTTCAGGAAAGTTCGCGTATCTTTTGGTTCAACAATCGAAATAACAGATTCAGCCACTGGCAATGTCGGTGCTACGCCATTGAACATAACTGAGTTAAAGACGAATGTATTAAACATTAGCGCGTCCTGTCAGTCCCATAGCTCAATGCCATATAGTCGAGGTGGATCATAGTGACAGCAGTGGTGCCGGAGTTATATGCAAGCGCACCAACTCCAGTGTCACGGCCCGAGCTAGTTGGAATGTTAGTGGTAAGAGTGTCGGTCCAGAGGACTGTTCCGGCATCATTGTATAGCGTAAAGGTAACACTCGAAGAACTGTTGATCGTTATTCGAATACGATACCAAGTACTTGCTGAAGCAGTATAGGTTGTACCGGTGCTCGATCGGGAACTGTTGCTGCTTGTCTTGCCAGTAATTACACCTGAGCTGTCGATGCCTATGTAGACACCATCCACTGATTCGGCAGCGGCGCCACTATCTATAAAGCCAAGCCAGAAAGTGCTTGTAGTCAGTGTACCCAGGTAAAAGACCGCCTCATATACCTCGCCACCACCAAGCAGTAATTGGCTTGTATTGCTACCGATAAATCCACCGGAGTTGGTACTAGTTGAGGACACGATACGAACCGCCCCTGGGTGCTGAGCGGTCATCGTGATATTTGGTGTTGTAATTGTTCCGGAAGCAATCGTAACAGCTGTGAATGGGTCAACAATACTCGTACCAGCAGCGATAAAGTCCGAGAAGACAAGAGGCCTTTTGCGGTTTGAGTCCATAAAGCTCTCGCCGTAGTATGGGGCTCGTAGATCGCTTGCACCGTTATTAAAGAAGATCTGGTTAGTTGAACTTGCTGGGCTAATGTCGTTCAAGATTGCCGCTGTACCATAACTGCGAACGTCATTGCCGGTCACGAGGATGTTAGTCAGAATGCCCTTAACAGTAACAGCATATTGCTGGGTTTTGCTTCCCTGGGTGTCGTAACAGCTGTTACCGGTGACTTGCATTCCATCGATCGTACCGAGTTCACCGTAGATACGGATTCCATCGGTTGCGCCAGATGTACCGGCCGTACCGTTATTAAAGACGATATTATCCTTGACCTGACCAGAAGTGATCTGCGTAGAAGAAAACGCATGAACGTAGATACCGCGCTTGGTATTGTTGTGAACTGAGTTGCTACGGATATGGGTTGCACTTGCCCCCGATATAATTCCGTCACCCGTGTTGCTATAGACATGGTTGAGGGCGATGATGTGGTTTGTTTGCTGGGCTTCCTGATCCTTTATATATATACCGTCTGAGCCGTTGTTGTATGAGTCACAAGCGATAATCTTTATGTCTTGCGGGTATGCAAGCGCTGCGCCGAACATATGGATATAAAAGCCCTCGTTGGTACTCGCTACCGCTTTACAGCTATCGAACGTGGCACCAGAAGCACCAGAGACGCGAAAGCCACGTTTGTTGCCGTAAGCGTAGCAGTTATTGAACTGAAAATCTTTCGAGTTGAGGCCACCGCTCACATATTCGAGCAGGAAGCCGTTATTGTAGCAGCCACGGGCGATACAGTTAGTGACGAGGCATGATTCGTTAGCATAGGCTCCTGTACCGATTCCTAGTCCGTTATAGCCAGGGTTTGAGGCAGTAACACCACATTGGTCAAAGATGCAGTTGTCTATCTGTAGATCGACGTTACAGTCTGGACCAAATCCGGTTGCAGGAGTTTTGTAGATACGAACGTTAAAGACACGCATTCGGAGGGTATAGATAACATCAATACCTTTACGGAAAGTTGAAGCAGGGCTGGTTGGCATGTCTGTGCCGTCAATCGTGAGATCGGAGATAATACAGTCTGTCAGCGGGCTACCTATACTCGTGCCCGAACCAAGCATCACAGCATTCGTGCCGAGCGTGTCACCACCATAGATAATCGTGCTAGCGCGGCCTGCACCCTGAATCCAGACTTTATTTTTCAGTGAGATCGGACTTGTTCCGACGTGGTAGCTCGTATCTTTGAGGTAGACTTTACCACCACCAGCCGCGTTGAGATCGGTAATCGCCTGGTTGATCTGGACTTCATCGTTCGTACCATCAGTTACATAGTCAGCTGGAGCAGCTCCAACAGTCTTGACCAGGGTTGGCTGCTTTTGGGTAATGGTAGTTTCAAGCGTATTGACGGCTGTGTTGAGGTCTGAAATGTTTTGAGAAACGAGCAGCAAGGCAACTCGAGGTGTACCTGTGTGTGCCACTGCAAACGGCCTAGATAGCGTTAGAGAACCTTCATCTTCAGTATCAATTACTGCATCAGTAACCAGCGCTCGCTCCATATTCGGGTCGTCGCCGGGGTCGGCATACAATGTATCATCCCAAATAGTAACGGCATAACCAGTTGTGACTTCGTCAAACATGGTTGTGTCGATATTACTGAGGGTGATCGGACTCGTTGTATTGTTGAGTGTACCGGAGACAGCCCGGGTCTTCGCGTTGTTTGTTACCTGTAGAAATGAAGTCATATTACATCAGGAAGGCGCAGCAATGATGCCTGACTGCTGCGCCTCCTTTCTTTACTTACCTTCGTTTTATTGAAGTTGCACGTTTCCTGGCGCTTGACCAGAGGTTGACGATGTTTGATCGAAGTCGTTCTGCAACTGTTCCGCGGTTGGAGCGTTTGGATCGACCTGAACCTGTGGCGTTGGCGCTACTGGTGGCTGCTCCTGTTGCAGTGTTACTGGCTCCGTTTGGACTGGAGGCAGTGTTTGTTCTGGTGGCGTCTGTTCTGGCGCCTGATCTAAAGGGGCAGAGCCTTCGCTGACCCCCTCTTGTGCTGGGGCAACGTTACCATCGTCCAGGCACTTTTGAAGATAGTCTTTATCTTCATGGGTGAAGGCGTCACCCTCGTTGTGGAGGGTGTTGCCTTCGTAAAAGCTTCGAGCGACTACATATCTCATATGTCTACTCCTAGTCAGTTACCGTGTCGAGGATCTTGTATAGACAGTCGCTGTCAACAGTCTTCATGACGTAGAAGTCAGTTGCGCGAACAACGTCAGACCTAGCGCCCTCTTCACGACGGACATCGACACCTATCATGTCCTCTTTGTAGAACTGGTAAAGAGCTGAGGTTTCTTCGATAGCTGGAGCAGGGTTGATGTATGCCAGGTAAGCAATACCCTTAGTGCCCCACAGGAATGAACCAGTACCACTTTCAGCGGCGCTCTGTTTGATACCACCGGCAATCAGGACGCGGTCGACGTCGAAGTAACCGGCAATCAGGTTGCGTAGGTTGGCCTCAGTCTTGTCCTGGGTGTAAGCGACAGATGCTTTGAAGTCAGTGTTGGTGATAAGTTTTGCGTAGCTCAGGCGGTCGATAATAAGAGTGTTAGGACGAACACCAGTACGAACGTGGATGTAGTCCTT
>CBRAFJ010000082.1:0-3405 GCA_967755195.1 uncultured bacterium
CGTGATGCTCACCCGACTCACTATGGTCGCGTTGACATCATCGAGACTCCAGAAGGTGCCAACATCGGTCTGGTGCTAAACATGGCTAGCTACGCACGTGTTAACGAGTACGGTTTCCTAGAAGCTCCATACGTTCGCGTCAAAGACGGCAAGATAACTGACGAGATCGTCTACATGGATGCAGCACAAGAAATGAAAGAGATCATCGCTGACGCCAGCAATGCAACTAAGGGCGGCAAATTCGTCGAAGAACGCGTTTCAGCCCGTAAAGCACTGGCTCCTGGTGAAGTTGACGCAAGCGAGGTGACATTTATGGACGCCAGCCGTATGCACGTCATCGGTTCAACTGCCGCACTTGTCCCATTTGTTGAAAAGAACCGTATCGACCGTAACTTGACCGGTGCAAACATGCAGCGCCAGGCAGTTCCACTAGTTAAAACTACTAGTCCTATCGTTGGTACTGGTGTTGAGGGTGACATCGCCCGTAACACTAGCCAGCTAATCGTCGCTCGTGCTGACGGTGAAGTCGTTCGTGCTGACGGTGACGAAATTCACGTCAAATACGGCGCCAAAGACGTTGAAAAATACGAACTGGTTCACTTCCAGCAGTCTAACGACGACCGCTCGATCAACCAGCGCACTGTTGTCGCTCGTGGCGACAAGGTCAAAAAGGGTGACATCCTGATCGAGGGTGCATCTATCTCTGACGGTGAGCTCGCACTTGGTCGTGACCTACTGGTCGCATTTATGCCATGGGGCGGATTTAACATGGATGACGGTATCGTCCTGAGCGACCGCCTAGTCCGTGACGACGAGCTGACCTCTGTAAACATCAAAGACTACATGGTTGAAGTTCGCGAAACCAAACTAGGTCCAGAGATCGTAACTCGTGACATTCCTAACGTTTCAGAAGAATCACTTCGCCACCTAGACGAGAACGGTATTGTCCGTGTCGGTGCTGAAGTCAAGGCTGGTGACGTTCTGGTTGGAAAGATTACTCCAAAGGGTGAGCAGGAACTAAGTTCAGAAGAACGCCTGCTACGCGCAATATTCGGTGAAAAGGCTAAAGACGTTCGTGACACTTCACAGCGTATGGGCCACAGCAACACCGGTAAGGTAGTTGGTGTAAAGATCTTTAGCCGCGAACACGGTCACGAGCTAAAAGCTGGTGTCCTGATGCAGGTCCAGATCTTCGTTGCTCAGCTCCGCAAGGTGTCCGTTGGTGACAAGCTAGCTGGTCGTCACGGTAACAAGGGTATTGTTGCCCGCATCCTACCAGAAGCCGACATGCCATTTATGGAAGACGGTACTCCTGTAGACATCGTTTTGAACCCACTCGGTGTCCCTAGTCGTATGAACCTCGGACAGCTGTTCGAAACCCACCTAGGTATGGCGGCTCGCGCACTTGGTTACAAGGTCGCAACCCCACCATTTAACGGTGTTACCAACGAAACTATCGTTAGCGAACTCAAAAAAGCAGGCGTTGCCGAAGACGGTAAAGTCCAGCTGTTTGACGGACGCACCGGTGAATCATTTAAAGAACGCACTACTGTCGGTAGCATGTACATGATCAAACTGCACCACATGGTTGCAGACAAGATCCACGCCCGTTCTATCGGTCCATACACTATGGTTACCCAGCAGCCACTCGGTGGTAAGGCGCAAAACGGTGGTCAGCGCTTCGGTGAGATGGAGGTTTGGGCCCTGGAAGCTTACGGCGCTGCCGCAACTCTTCAGGAAATGCTTACCATCAAGTCTGACGACGTCTACGGACGTGCTAAAGCCTACGAGAGCATCATTAAAAACGAACCAATCCTTGGTCCGAAGATTCCAGAGTCATTTAACGTCCTCGTGAAAGAACTTCAGGGTCTCGGTCTGCGTGTTGACCTAGTCGACGAGTCAGAAGACGCCATAGTCGATGCCGAGCAAGTACTGGTTGGTGATGTAGCCGAAGCCAGTGAAGCACCTGCAGTAGCTGACGACGCTGTCGCAGTTGGTGACGAAGCTGACGAAATGGGTGAAATTGACCTAGGTGACGGTATGAGTATCGAAACCGCCGATGAATTTAAGGATGAAACTGAAAAGGAGGAGCTCTAAAATGAGTCGTCTCGTAACGGACACCAGCATTGCCGACTTTGACGCAGTGCGCCTGGCTGTGGCTAGCGCCGAGGACATCCTCAAATGGAGCTACGGCGAAGTCACAAAGCCTGAAACTATTAACTACCGAACACAGAAACCTGAACGCGATGGTCTGTTTTGTGAGCGTATCTTTGGCCCAGTCAAAGACATCAACCCACACGACGCCAAGCTAAAGGGTGTTCGTTCTCGCGAAGCCGCCGTCGACAAGAACGGCGAGCTGGTAACTCGCAGCATCGTTCGTCGTGAACGTATGGCTCACATTCAGCTGGCTGCCCCTGTGGCGCACATCTGGTTCATGCGCGGTGCACCATCTGCGATGAGCCTACTACTGGGTATACCTGTCCGTGCTCTGGAGCGCGTGGCATACTTTGCCAGCTACGTCATCCTAGACGCTGACGTCGAAAAGCGCGACCAGATGCTATCTGACGCCGAAGCAGAACTAGAAGCAGGCCGCATGGCTATCAAGATCCGCTTCGAAAAAGCTGCCGAGGACGAGACTGCTGATGTCAAAGCCTTGGCTACCGAACAGACTCGTGAACTGGACGAGCTGAACGAAAGCTACCTGGTAAAGAAATCTCAGCTAGAAAGCCTCGTAAAGGGCGCACTGCTATCTGAAAACGACTACCGCAACCTACCAGAAGAGTACGAAGAACTCGTAACTGTCGGTATGGGTGGTGAGGCTTTGCAGAAGCTACTGAAAGAAATCGACCTAGACAAACTGATCGAGGAACTAACCGAAGAAGTTGCTACCGCCAAGGGTCAGCGCATGAAGAAAATCATGAAGCGCCTAAAGGTCCTAGAGGGTATGCAGCGTGCTGGCGTCAAGCCAGAGAGCACCTGTGTTAGCGTTCTTCCTGTTATCCCACCAGACCTACGTCCAATGGTTCAGCTGACCGGTGGCCGTTTCGCGACCAGCGACCTAAACGACCTTTACCGCCGTGTTATCAACCGCAACAACCGTCTGAAGAAACTGCTGGACCTAAACGCTCCAGAGGTAATCCGCCGCAACGAAATGCGTATGCTACAGGAAGCTGTTGACGCTCTGATCGACAACAGTGCAGCCCGTGGTGGTCGCGCAGTTAGTGCTACCGGTGGTCGCCGCCGTCTGAAGAGCCTGAGCGACATGCTAAAGGGTAAGCAAGGACGTTTCCGTCAGAACTTGCTCGGTAAGCGTGTTGACTACTCGGGACGTTCAGTCATCGTGGCTGGTCCAGAGCTAAAGATCCACGAGTGTGGTCTGCCACAGCAGATGGCCCTAGAACTGTT
>CBRAFJ010000083.1:0-3356 GCA_967755195.1 uncultured bacterium
TTAAGAACCAAGAGTTTCTTGACTCCTCCCCTGCTGCCTTGGAGTCCTTGGTATACTCCCTTAATCTCTGCCAGCAGCATTCTTCAATCAGTCTAGGAATGTTTCTCACTGCCAACCGTAGCGCAGCCTGCGTCTTAGTTCCCCAAACTCCATCATCCTCGACACCAATGGCTCGCTGCAAAACCTGTCTTGCTGTCTTTGGGCCTTGATTAACTGATGCATCAAAAATCACATAGGCTACGCCAGGCGGTAGTTCATCTGGTCTAACAGGATTATAATACTCCTGTAAATATATCTGGGCCGCTTGGTCTTTGCTTAGACCTTGTACTTCTAGAGGAAAACCAGAGTAGCCGGGTTTCAAAACCAAATCACTCCAGCTACGTTGAGATATGCCCCATTGGGTCCAGCCGCCCATATCCCCCTTGATATGGGCTAAGCCCGTAGGATTCCCTGGCAGTCCTACGCCTTCATTGCGTAGGACAAGCTTGAGTAAGTCATCAAACTTAGCCACTTTACGTAGCCGCTGGTGTAAGCTGATTGCTCGACGTTGGTCGGGTTACGGTGGTTAGCTCCACTCGTACCGTTGCCGTAGTCGCCCCAGCGACAACAATATCCGCAGTTTCGTTATCCCCACAGACCAAGGGCCGCTTGAACTCGTAGATAACCGGAGCCATCGCGCCAATGGGCAGATTCCCCTGCCGCATGACCGTTGCCCCACCATTCCTACGAATCTGGAACGTCCCGGCAGCGGTGCTGGACACACCAAAGGATACTGAGAAGCCCGTGATGATAAGCTGTGAGCCAACACCCGGAGCCCCTTCAGTGGCTGTTGCCGTAGCTGTACCCGATGCGGTCTTAGTATTCTCTGCGTGACCAACTAGTAAGTCTTGTCTCTCGGCCATTATTTACTCCATACCATTAGTACTGCTAACACCCCTGCTACTTGGTTAATTAGATACCTAAAATACAACGCTAAATCTCCTCCTCCAGGAGGGGCACCGCCAGGAATATTATAGTGCTGCCCAGACCCAACCGCTGCTAGTGACATTAGGTCCGCCTACTAGCTGTATGTTGACCCCTGGTAAAGAACTCCAGCACTCTCCCCTTTGGTAGCCGGGTGTCGTTGTAGGTAGACTTGGCCTCTGCCAAAGCCCTATCATCTTGTCCACTGCCTGGAAATAGCGTTTTCCCATCCATTCTAACCTCGTAAGTATACTTAGATGGTCTCACTACGTCAATAGGAGGCTCATAAATTCTTGGCTTAGTTCTGTATAATAACCAAGAAGTCAATGCTCCTGCTAGTGCGCCAATTACTAATACAAGTACATAGTCCATACTATCTCCAATTTAATGTCCTACCCCTAACAATGTAAGTCGTCTAATCCCCGGTGTAGCCACCACCGTATCTCCAAAGGCGATATAGAAGTACCGTCTTGCTGCCACATCTCCGGCATCCATGATGAGTTCCCACCCATCGGAGCCGAACGAGTTCACATCCATGAGTCCAGCTAGTGCTGGTGGGGTAGCAATTGTCTGACTGACATAAACCTCGTCATGCTCAATTGCCGTTCCGACAACAGCATCCGCTACAGCGTCGAGCGAGATTGTTCCCTGTGCACCGCGCTCAGTAGGACCTGTAGCCGCTCCAATGCTGGCAAGCCAAGGTGCGCTACCTGCATCCTGGGTGCTTGTGGCGCGGCAAGCAGAGAAAAAGAGGCCAGCTTTGGGTGCAAAGCCAAACCCGCTATCCGTGATCGTAGCGCTCGTCGTAACGCTCGTAACGTTGTTGCCAAGCTGGTACGAGCCGCCTTTGAGGGCGAGGTAGAACCGAGCCCACGTAGTCGTGGCCTCAAGCCGCGACAATGTAAAACCAGTTGCATCCATCGAAACGAAGTCATTGCGTACCGTAATCGAGCCACCGGCTGCCTGACTCAAGCCTGCCCAACACTCGCCAGTAAACCCGTAGCCGTCAGTATCCATTGACGCAGAACCTTCATC
Organism: uncultured bacterium; assembly: GCA_967755195.1. Lineage (GTDB taxonomy): Bacteria > Patescibacteriota > Saccharimonadia > Saccharimonadales > Saccharimonadaceae > CBRAFJ01. The sequence goes on from CBRAFJ010000083.1 coordinate 1,999, forward strand.
CGACGTGAGCCCGACCGTCCCACGTTTGGTGCTACTCATAGCCGCCCCGAAACCCATGTTCCCACCCGCAGCCGAAGCAGTGTCTCCAGCTGCGGTACTGATTGCCTGACCTGCAAAGATTACGACATCGGGCTGAAAACCAGGATCGGTGCTGGACTCATTATACGGTGGGGTCCCGGCGCTGCCGATGAACTCCCCGGCCTTGGCGTTCGTCAGATCGGTGCCGCCAAGCGCGAGGTAATGCACGCGCTGATCGCGCGGGAAGGCATCGGAAATCGAGATGTGAAAGCCGTTCGCATCGAACGATTGCAGGTCACCTTTCCCGTCCACGGCTCCAGCGGCACTGACGGACAAGAGACAGCCAGTGGCCGTCTTAGCCGTACTCGCGTCCTGGGCGGATGCTGCGTCTATATCGTTCGATGTCAGCGCCCAACGCTGGGTGGTTGCGGTCGCTGCACCGTAGCCCGCGAAGTGACTCTCACGGCCTTGAGCGTCAACTGTACCAGTCTTACCAGACCACCAGAAGAACACCGCTTTGGGCTGAAAGCCAACATCCGTAACATCAATCTGCGTCGTCCCAGTGCCAGTATTAAACGCACCGACCTTTGCTAGAAATGACATGAGTAGGAGCGCCTGGTCACGCCACACCAAGTCGTGCCTTGAGGGCTGCCACGGTCGTGTACTCCAGTCCCGCGTCGGCCAGCAGCAACACATCATGCAGTTCAACCCCGCCCAACGGGCCAATTAGGTCATCAAACCTATCTCGCAAAGCTTGTAGATCAGTAACATCAGCCTCGGTTAGATTAAACAAATTACGTAGCTGAATCAATGTAATTCTACCTCGCTTGGCTTCAGCTAAAGCCGCCATAAAGCCATGTACAGCTATCTTAGGTTCTTCTAACCGTAGTATTCTCTCGTATAAGCCCATATCTTACCCTATTATATGACAATGCCCAACAGAATCATTATGGAGCCGTATAGCCGTTTAGTGAAAGAAACACTGTTACAGCCGCACTGGTTGTTACTGTAATAGCCGTGTTTGCTGTAATCTTAATAGGAACAATGAAATGAGATGAAACACCATCTCCTTGACCGCTGCCATAGTACCTAAACTTTAATACCGTCGTTCCTTCTTCAATAGTTACCGTTACAGCCGCATTTAAGGTAATGACTATATCTGTAATATACAAAGACAAACCTGCGCCGGGGGCCGCTTTCACGGACGTGTCGGTTTGAGCCGTTGTATATTCGTTAGACGTATGCCATGCTCTGGGTGGATGTGGATGTGTAAACAATGCCCCATCTCTATCCACGGTTAAAGTTGTCGCATCACCTTCCGCACTCACCTGCACCGTTGG
>CBRAFJ010000084.1:0-3346 GCA_967755195.1 uncultured bacterium
GGCCAGATAGTCGTGGCGCTAGCTGGCGCAGATGCTGACGAGGTTTTGCTGACCGCTCTAGACGCTGGCGCGGAGGATGCTCAGGAATCTGACGGTAAACTATATGTCTATACCGACAGTAAGTCGCTGCATGCAGTGCGCGAAGCGCTAGTAGCAGCCGGACTGAACGTTGAAGGCTCTGAACTGATATACGAAGCTCAGAATACCATCATGATCGCTGAAGCGGACGTGGCACGCAAAGTCATGAAACTGGTGGACGCACTCGATGACCTAGACGACGTAGTGGCAACGCACGGAAACTTCGACATCGATGAGGCGATTTCTCTAGAAGATTAAAACAATCTTAACATTTTTGACAACGTTTTAGCGTAAGCGTATCATTTAAAGCCATGAAGCGCTTTGTGGCTGTTTTGGCTATGTTTGCTGTCTCGCTGGTAGGTGCTGCCCCCGTTTTTGCAGAAGTAGTTCCGGTGCCAACAGAACAGCGTCCACATGTTTTGCCGGTTATCATAACGGCGTATAGCCCGCGGGCCGACGGCCTGGCTTTTGTGCAGATATATAACACTAGTAGTGAACTAGTGCAGCTAGATGGGATGAGTCTGACTTACACAACAGCCGAGACTGTCCCGAGGTCAGGCACTTTAACCCCGCTCAGTGGTTTTATGAAACCGAAAACGCATGTTCTGATTAGTGTTGATAGTGCAACTTTGCCGGGTGGAATGGCTAGCTATGCCGAATTTATGTTCTCACCAGTCGGTGCGCCGATAAAAAATATCTCTATTACCTCTAGTGGCTTTTCACCAGCTACCACACCAAAAGACTTGAAACATGCCGCGTCTGATCACGGCAAGATTTTTGCCAGGACATGGAATACCGAAAGTTATAGTACAGCCACGACGGCGCTAGACAACGAACTAGCAGGAAGCTTGTATTTTGATAGACTCTACGAAATGCCGGGAGCGCCACAGCTAAAAATAGTCGAGATCTATCCATACGCAAGCGACTGCGCACCCAACGATATTAGTATATTTTGTGGCGACTACGTGAAGCTGTACAACCCAACATCCGCAGCAGTTAGCCTGGATGACATAGTCCTGAGAACCGACAGTAGTTCTGCTAGCAGTACTACGTCCAACACTTTCTACCTGGGGCAGGATGTGCCAGCCGGCGGATATTTAACCGTATGGTTGAACGATGATGGTGACAGAATATCGCTGACCAATAGTGGCGGTTACATCTGGTTGGACGATGTTTGGAATGTCGACGATCAACCATATGGTGAAACAATGACCCGCTACGAAAGTGCCGGAACTAGTCAGCAAGGTCACGCATGGGCTGAAGACGAAACAGGCGCCTGGCGCTGGACAAGCACACCACAGCCAAATGCGCCCAACGCTTTTCCGGTCGTAGCTGCATCCGTAACTACGACTACTGACCTAGCCAGCTGTCCGGCTGGAAAATATCGCAACCCAGAAACCAATCGTTGCCGTACCATAGAGGAAGCAGTCAGCGAACTGGCGGCCTGCGAAGAAGGTAAAGAACGTAACCCAGCGACAAATCGCTGTCGTTCTATTGCCTCAACTGCTTCGGCTGTACTAGCGCCATGTGAAGAGGGCGAGGAAAGAAATCCGGCTACCAACCGTTGCCGCAAAACACAGTCTGGCGGATCGATGCTAACTCCTTGTCAAACAGGTTACGAGCGAAATTCGGCGACGAATAGATGCCGCAAAATTGTCGGCAGTTCTCCGGCTTCAACACCAGCCTCTGCCGTACAATCTGGTGGATCTTCAATGCTGACGACTGCCCTGTTGGTTACCGCAGGACTCGGCGCCGCTGCGTATGGTGTTTATGAATGGCGCAGCGAGATCGGTCGTGCCGGGCGGCGGGCATGGGCGTTTATTTTGCGCAAGTAACATATACTAGAGACACATGAGAATAATAGGCATCGACCCGGGAACGGGAATCTTGGGCTTTGGAGTGATAGACGTAAATGGTAACAAAGTTACCATGGTTGACGCTGGGGTTATAACTACACCAGCTCACACTCCACTCGATGAACGCCTCGAAGACATCTACGACAGTTTGACGGAAATTATTCGCGAAACAAAGCCGCAAGTTATGTCGATCGAAAAGCTGTTTTTTGCTCGCAATGTAACCACCGCGATAAGTGTTTCGCACGCCCGTGGCGTAGCGATGCTAACTGGTCGTCAGGCGAAAATACCGATAGCCGAATACACACCGATGCAGATAAAACAGACTCTGACAGGCTACGGTAAAGCCGACAAAAAACAAATGCAGGAAATGGTTCGTATGCATCTGGGGTTACGCGAAATACCAAAACCGGACGACGCCGCCGATGCACTAGCTGCGGCTATAACATACAGCATGATGAGTCGGGTCCAATAGCAACATCATCGCTTCGTAGTACAATAGAGGTATGATTGCCCACGTTTCTGGAAAAGTCGTGGAGAAATTTGCTGGTAGTGTCATCGTGGACGTACATGGTGTGGGGTACGAAGTTCAGGTGAGCATGGGGGATTTCGAAAGCGCACATCTCGACACAGAGATGAAGTTTTTTACGTACCATCATGTTCGTGAACAGTCTGATGAGTTGTTCGGTTTTAGTTCGCTGGCCGCCAAAAAATTGTTCGAAATGCTGATAACTGTACAAGGGATTGGTCCGAAAGCAGCGCTAGCAATATTGAGCCTAGGTGCCGCCGAACAGGTTCGAAATGCCATCGCAAACAGTGATAGTGCCTATATAACCAAAGCCGCCGGGGTTGGTAAAAAATCAGCCGAGCGTGTAGTTGTTGACCTGAGCGACAAGGTTGGACTACCGGCGCACTATGGTACGACTCCGGTACAAACAGTCCTAAATACCAACGATGATGCTCTGGATGCACTGATCGCACTAGGCTACACTTTAGCAGACGCCAACACAGCACTCGAGGGTGTTGACGCTACTCTTCCGGCCGAAACTCGTATTGCCGAAGCTCTAAAGAAGGGGCGCTAGTATGGCTATCGAACGCATCGTAGACACAAAGCCGCACGAGGAAGACGAGCAGGAGCAGCAAATAGAAGTTACGCTGCGGCCTCAAAACTTTGACGAATATATCGGTCAGGAACGTTTGAAGAAAAACCTAAAACTGGCTATCGCGGCAGCCAAAAAACGCGGTGAGCCTATTGATCATGTACTACTGTATGGCCCACCAGGGCTCGGTAAAACCACCATGGCGACTGTTATAGCTAACGAAATGGGCGCAGGTATTCGTGTAACGTCTGGCCCAGCTGTCGAGCGAGCAGGGGACTTAGCCAGCATTCTGACTAATCTTGCTGATGGAGATAT
>CBRAFJ010000085.1:0-3247 GCA_967755195.1 uncultured bacterium
ATTTCAAAAACAAGTGGCTTGGTAAAAAGGTTGATTTCGACCACGTCTTCGCCTATCAATGCGTTGATCTTGTGCGTCAGTACTTCTACGAAAACTACGGCCTCGGTGATTCTGCTGGTGGTGTCGGCACCGCTATCAAATACTGGCCAAATACTCCTAACGGCGTTCTCACCAAGTTCAACCGAGTCGAAGGTTCTGCCGCGCAGCAGGGCGATGTTGTCGTTCTAAAAACTGTTGGCTACGGTGACTACACAGAGCCTGGTCATATCGGTATCGCGACTGGAAACATCAACGATACAAAAGTCGAGATACTTGAGCAGAACGGCCAGAACGGTAACGGTGATGGCCTAGGTGGTAATGCTGTTCGAACCCGCTATGTTGATCGCTCTCGTGTTGCCGGCCTACTTCGTCCTAAACAAGCAGCGCCCGCTCCGCAACCAGCACCAAAGGCATATAGCGTAAAAGCTATTGACCCTCGCAAGGTACAGCTCAATAAATACCCAACCATGGAGTGGAACCTGAACCACCGTGACTGGCAAGGTTTCAACGAAGACCCTGTTATGCACAAGGGTGGCGAGGTAGTAACAATAGTTGCCGTGGCCGAACATATCCTAGGTGGCGTTTACTATATGCAGAACGCAAACTCTGGTCGCGGTTTCAATGCTGTTGACTGCGCTAACTATGTTGCGCCAGCCCCACAGCCAGCACCCGTAACCCCACCAGCCCCAGAGAACTACGCCACTCACTATACTTACGAGAAACTCGTCAAGCCGATCGACCTGCAGATCAAGAAAGATGGCCTGAACAAATGGGACCTGAACTTCGATGACTACAAGAACGTCAAATCGGTTCAGCAGTTCAAAAAAGGCGATCGCTTCACAGCCTTTGCTAAGGCCTCTCGTAACGACCTAGGACACGAAGTCTACTTCATGACCGAACAGGACTTCCTGAAGGCTCCACAGAGCGCCTGTGGCGTTAATACGGTCGACCTGGAACCTTACGTTGATCCAAAAGAATTAGCCCAACCAGAGGCTCCTGTAGCCCCACCACAACAAACTCCAGTTGACGGTGAACAAATCCCCGTTCATGTTACCCCAACTGACCCTAATAAATGGAAGGAAAGCTTTAACGACTTTGGCGCCGGTGTCTATAACGCACTAGAGAACGTTGTCGTTGAAGATCTCGAACACCTAAAGCCATCTCAGCAGCTCGTAAAAGGCCAGACGGTCCGCGCTGCAGGTACGTTCGAAAAGGAAAGTGTTCGATACGTCCGAACTCGCAAGGCAGTCCAAGAGAACCGTTGGCACGGTATACCGCTCGACAAACTCGAGCTAGAAGATCTCGACGAAGACGGCGACATATTCAACCTGGACGACATCAAGCTGAGCGCTGAGCTAAAAGAGGCTATGAGTGGTATGAAGATCAAAAAACACTTCATCATTTCATGGGCAACAATCGAGGGTCTGCTACGAGCGATCTTCGGTCGTAAGAAAAAATAAAACAAAAGGATTACTGCTATGGAAACACTTAACGCGATACAAACCTTTTTAAGCACCCACTGGGAGCTGATTGTCTTTGCATTCACCGCTCTTGGACTGAGTGCTGCACTACAGAAGGTCAAACATAAACTCGAGATCGAAAGCCCGAAGGTGATGCTTGCCGTTACCTCTGTTATCTCGTTCTTAGCAGTCGCTATACCTGGTTTCCTCGGTTGGATCAACATGAACCCAGATGTACTAGGTAGCTATAGCGCCTTTGTCTTTACTGCAATGACCCTGCTTTATCGTTATGTCGTCCAGCCATCTAGTGCGTTTCTAAGTGATGTTAAAGAGTTCAAGCAAGCCCAGGCTAGTGCTAGTGTTGCGCCAACGCCAGCACCATCTCTAGAGGGTAACGTTGAAGTTTCTTTCCCGCTCAAGGCAGCAGCCCCGGCTAAAGAATTTGACGCTTAGTGATACACTAGCGGAATGGGTAGTATCTTCGGAAAGCCCTCTACCGCCTCACGTCAACGATCTGTCAGACAAGTCCAGTACCTGCAGAACAAGAAAACAGATAAAAAGGTCGTTAAACATGAACAAAATATGCAGCTCGAGTTCTGCCAGTGGCTTCGTGATACTTTTCCTGGCGTGCATTTCTATAGCGACACTGCATCCGGCGCCTTTAATAGTCAATACGCCAAAGAGATTCATAACCGACAGCAAAGCGATACTAGCCTCCCTGACATGTACATCTTCGCAGCCCGACGTGACTACCACGGCCTAGCTCTCGAGCTAAAGCCAGAGGGCTACGAACTGAAGATGCGTCGCGACGGCCGGACGATTCGGGTCCGAAAAGACCGTAACGGCCGGGTTATCGAGCGCGATTACAAGATACGAAAAAAAGGAGACTGGGCTAGTCTCCATATCGAGAAACAGGCGAAACGCCACGCTGAACTAAGGGAAGCTGGTTATCTAGCCGGTTTTGTAGTCGGCCTAGAGGCAGCTAAAAAAGCTGTTTGCTGGTACTTCGAAGTGGAGTATCAACAGCAAGAGCAGCTCTTCTAGTGACGGTGATGCTTGTTATACGACTTGTTTCGGTAGTGCAGATATAGCGCTAGATCGTGCTCGGTGCGGATGAATATCTTCTTTAGGAGTTTCCCCACCTGGACCACCATCCACTTAGCAAGCATATTTCTGACCCCGTACAAAAACATACCCCCGATAATCATAGCTATATCGAAGGGTATGTTTTTCATTTTATATTCTTTTCGTTTTTTTGGTTTGTTTGAGAATAAGAACTTTTTACTGTAGCACGACAGGAGCAGGACCGGTTGTGGTGTCTTGTGGAGGTGTAGGAGGAGTCACAGGTACTTGGGCGCCAGCAGCTGCGGCTACTGGGTCAAGTTGTGTCTCCTGAAGTGGTGCAGGCTCGGCCGCTGCGGGTTGCTCAGGGGTAACATCGATTTTGATAGTTCCATCGGCGTTAGCTGGAACAGACTGACCGTTAACTTCAATAGCTTCAGGACCATCGGTGGCAGGTGGGGTTGTTGGCGCTGGAGTTTCTGGGGCTGGTGCCGGGGCTGGCTCTTCCTGCGGTGTTTCGACAAGCTCGCGAAGGTGGGATAGTTGCGCCTCTTTACCTTCGATGACCTGTTTGACATCGTCGGCAGTTACCTCTGTGTACTCACCAGTTTTGATAAAACGACCGTCTGCAAGTTTGAAATAGTTCTTCACGGAGCTTCTCCTTTTGAGTTCATTTAATAGGGACC
>CBRAFJ010000086.1:0-3163 GCA_967755195.1 uncultured bacterium
GAGCCACGACGCGGTCGCGAACTGCAGACCGCCGTAGTAGCCGTTGCCGGTGTTTATGTGCCAGTTACCACCAGCCTCACACTGCGCAAGTCTATCCCATACACTTCCACTAGCAACTACAGGCGTACTCGCTGCTTGTCTGGCTGTGTGCACTGGTTGTGGTGCAGCAGAAACAGCCGGGGCAACGTAGCTGGCCGGTAGTGGTCGAGTTGGAATCTGTTCATTGGCCTCAGGCACGCGCAGTTGGTCTCCTGGGTGTATGAGGTCTGGGTTTTCTATCTTAGTATTTGCGTCGAACAGTCGCTGAACTGTTGTCTTCTTCTCTTCGGCGATTGCGGTCAAAGTATCGCCTGGCTGTACGGTAACGACGTTAGGCGTGGGAGCCGTTTTAGTTTCTGTTGTTGATGCGGCATGCGCCGTATGACTGCCAAAACTAAACGTCAAAGCGCCCAGCAGGACGGCAGCCGTCAATGCGATTTTACGCATGTAGGGTTCCTCCTTGCATGTGCTCCCCTGGTTATCCCTGGGTGTCTTTAATTGTTAATGCTCGGTTGGATAACAGAGGTGCTACAGAGTGGATTTGAGTCCAAACTGTAAAAAACACGCAGGGTCAAGCTTAAGCGATTATGCTTATCATGTCAAGACTACAACGTCACCTGCCGATAAACTGCAAAGCACGTTTTTGTGCCAACTGGGTTGTGAATCCACCCTGCTGGTTGTCGAATGAGTGACCAGCTAGGGGTATGTAAAGCACGTCATGGGGAATGTTCTGGTTATCTAGGGCGCTACTTAGAAGGTTGGCGTTCCTAGGCGAAACGATATCGTCCATCATGCCCTGGACCAGCAATGTTCGGGGAGAGTTTTTAGACACGTAGGTTAGCGGCGATACTTGGCTGTATCTAAACGGATAATCATCTGGGGTACCACCGAGAAAATTAATTTCTGATGATTTATCCACGCTAGTATCGTAGTCCAGTTCCAGATCTATTGGCGCATAGAGGGCAATGACCGAACTTACGCTGTTATTTCGGTAGGCTTCTAGTAGTGCCAGGTGCCCGCCTGATGACTGACCGAAAAGCGTCATGTCATTTGGGTTTATGCCCAGTTTGTCTGCGTTGTTTGTTAGATACAATACGGCGTCATGGACATCTGCGGGTGCGTCGCGCCACGAAGCGTAGTTTTCGTTTGCTAGACGGTATTCTACGCTTGCAACCGAATAGCCGGCGTCAACAAACAATTGCGGCCAGCTGCCAGTTTCTAGGTAGTTTCCATATCGCCAACTGCCACCGTGCAAAAGTATGACAAGCGGGTGATTGCCAGTTTGATTGTTTTGGTAAAAGGCTATTTGCATTGACTGGTTTGCATAATGTTTGTATGTCAGCGTGCTGGTGGGCTCCATGGTAGTTGCACCGGAGAAATGAACGTAGCTGATAGGGTTAAATGTCAGGTTAATGTTGTTTGTTTCCGCTAGTCGCAGATAGCCCAACTGGGGAACTATAAGACCGAATAATGAGACAGCAATGCCGCCTATCAGCCATACGCGCACAGGCCGATTTGTGGCTGTAAAGCAGGCTGGCGTCAGTATAGCGACAGCGACGCCAAAGAGTAGAAAGCTAACACTAGACACGCCAGCCGCTAGTGCTGGCCAGACAGGAAACAGCAACAACAGGACTAAAATGGCGGCAAACATGCCGACAGCAAGACTCATGGCAGTAAAATACATCTGCCAGTTTGATTTTCGCTTCTTTGTCATGATTTTATAATACGCCGTTATGCTCATGCTTGTCGTAAAAAGCACTTTCTTTTCACGGTGCCAGGCGTCTTACAATGGAATTACCACCATCTCCAAACAACAGGTAAGTAAAAAAAGGGGGATAACAAATGAAAAAAGTCGCTACGAACACGCTGGCAACGCTGGTTCTTATCGGTATCATCAGTCTTTCATCTATCAACGTCTCAGCGGTTTCACATTCGGCCGATGAAACTGCTCGTCAGCAGTTAAAGCGCCTAGAGCGAATCTACCAGCACCATGATCGCAAACATGAACTTCGAGCAAGCGTTCTGGGCGTCAGTGCCGATGAACTCCGTGCTCAGTTGAAGCGGAAACCACTCGAGGTCATAGTGAAAAAACACGGTTTTCGTGACGCTTTGTCGTTTTATACGGCACTAACAGGCAAACTAAAGGACGAACTGCGGCATAGAGGCTGGAGCGAACGCAAGATAGAGACTTTTGTTCAGAAGCGCCTAGGTAGGCTGTCAGATGCTATGCCAAAATCGCTGGTTTTTGGCGCAAGCCGGTTATAATTGATCACGTATGAAAAAAGCATTGCACCCGGAACATCCGTTTCGAATATTCTTTATATCAGCACTCATTTCGATCGGATCCATGGCTGCAGTATGGTACTTTTTTGGTGTCCAGGCAGCGTTTCTGTGTTTTGTTTTGATGCTAGTCGAGGTAACGTTTAGCTTCGACAACGCCATCATCAACGCCAGGATTTTGGCCACCATGAATCGTTTTTGGCAGCAAATGTTCATAACCATAGGATTGGTTATTGCTGTGTTCGGTATGCGTCTGGTTTTCCCGATAGTCCTAGTGATGATAACTACAGGTCTTGGTGCTGGTCACGTTGTTGACCTGGCGCTGAACCATCCCGAAGAATACAGCCACGAACTAGAACGCGCACACCCGCTTATATCATCGTTTGGTGGTATGTTCCTATTGATGCTAGGGCTGGCGTTCTTCTTTGATCCGGGTCGTGAGGTCCGCTGGATCAACCTTATCGAGCGACCGCTACAGCGTATCGGTAAATGGTGGATCTATACCGGTATTGCATCGATGATCTTGGTGATTATTGCCTACTTGCCATTTAACGAGCACCCTCAGGAAACTTTGATCGCTGGTGGTCTGGGTATTTTGGTGCAGCTAGCACTGAACAAGTTCAACGACCTGTTCACGGTTTCGCAGAGCAAGGCGAAAAAGAACAATGCCATGATGGCGGGCTTTATGTCGTTCATGTATCTGATGGTCCTCGACTCGAGCTTTAGCTTTGACGGCGTGCTCGGCGCGTTCGCTATCACCAGTGATGTCATTTTGATCGCTATCGGACTCGGTGTCGGTGCGCTGTGGGTGCGCTCTCTAACACTGTTCATGGTGAAAAAGAAA
>CBRAFJ010000087.1:0-3109 GCA_967755195.1 uncultured bacterium
GACGGTGGCAAAACGAAACTTGCCCGACAAAAAGCTCTGCTCGCAAGCGCCGCAACCTTCACTTCTCCTGGCGTGCCAATGCTTTTACAAGGTGGGGAGTTTTTGGAAAACGGCCACTTCACCGGATGGAAACCCCTAGACTGGGAAAATAAAGGTAAATTTGCCGGCATCATGCAAGCCCACCAAGACCTGATGCGACTTCGACGCACGCTGCCAGCCCTAAGCGGCTACGGTTTCATGCTGTTCCATGTCAACTACGCTGACGCAGTTCTTGGCTACGCTAGATGGTCGGACGGCGGCACAGACGATGTCCTAGTACTACTCAACTTTGGTAACAAATCGTTCAAAGACTATCAAATAGTGACTCACAAGCCCGGCCAGTGGCAGGTTGTCTTTGATAGTTGCGCAAAAGAGTACGGGCAAGACTTCGCTGCAAGCGTACCAGGCGCTTGTATTCAAGCTCGACGTCTAGAGAAGTGCCCCTAGATACTGACCGGTCGCAGACGATTTCGTCTTTGCTACTTGTTCAGGCGTACCTTCGGCTACAACAACACCTCCGGCCGCACCACCCTCTGGACCCATGTCAACTATGTGGTCGGCTGACTTTATAACATCTAGGTTGTGCTCAATGATAACCATGCTATTGCCGGTATCGACTAGCGCCTGAAGGACGTGTAATAGTTTTTTGACATCAGCACTGTGCAGACCAGTAGTTGGCTCGTCCAATATGTAAAGTGTGCGCCCTGTTGCACGACGAGAAAGTTCGGTAGCTAGTTTTATACGCTGAGCTTCACCACCGGAAAAGGTCGTTGCTGGTTGACCAAGCTTTATATAGCCTAGCCCTACCTCTACCAGAGTGTCCATCTTGCGCTTTATGGCTGGCAGATTTTCGAAGAATTCCGCTGCCTGCTCGACAGTCATATCTAGAACGTCAGAAATAGTTTTGCCTTTAAAGGTTATTTCCAAAGCCTCGCGATTGTAGCGCTTGCCATGACAAACTTCACACTCGACGTAAACGTCTGGCAAGAAGTGCATCTCGATCTTTATAACGCCGTCACCCTGACAGTTTTCGCAACGGCCGCCTTTGACGTTAAAGCTAAAGCGACCAGCTTTGTAGCCACGGATCTCGGCCTCGGGAGTACTGGCAAATAGATCACGTACCGCCGTAAACACGCCTGTATAAGTCGCAGGGTTCGAACGTGGTGTTCGTCCGATAGGTGACTGGTCGATAGTGATAACTTTGTCTAGATGGTCGATGCCTTCGATACTATCGTGGCTACCTGCGACATCGTGTGCACGGTGCAGACGTGCCGCCAGTTCTTTGGCTAATATGTCATTCACTAGCGTAGATTTTCCGGAACCGCTAACGCCACTAACAACTGTCATAATCCCTAATGGTAGTTCTACGGTAACGTTTTTCAGGTTGTGCTCGCGCGCCCCAACTATAGTCAGAGTCTTGCCATTACCTTTGCGACGTTTTTTCGGAACTTCTATAGAGAGCTTGCCACTGAGGTATTGTCCGGTAATGCTACTGTCGTTCTTTGCAACTTCATCCGGCGTACCAACCGCACAAACCTGGCCACCATGAATACCAGCGCCAGGACCAATGTCCAGTAGGTAGTCGGCTTGTCGAATAGTGTCTTCGTCGTGTTCGACGACCAAAACAGTGTTACCGAGGTCTCGCAAATGCTTCAGTGTCGCTATCAGACGATCATTGTCACGCTGGTGTAGACCGATAGACGGCTCGTCCAGCACATACAAAACACCCTGTAGACCAGAGCCGATCTGAGTTGCCAGTCGAATACGCTGCGCTTCGCCACCAGACAGAGTATTGGCAGCTCGGGCTAGTTCTAAATAGTTCAGGCCGACATCAGACATAAAGCCAAGTCGAGCTGTTATTTCTTTGAATATCTGAGACGCTATCTGCTGTTCTCTTTCATCAAGTTTCAGGGTCTTATGGAACAATTCCAGTGCATCACTAACGCTGAGGTCACAAATATCCATGATGCTCAGACCGTGAATCGTCACCGCCAGAACCTCTGGTTTTAGCCGCTTGCCTTTACAGGCATGACAGTTTTGTTCGCGCATGAAACGCTCGATATCGCGACGCATGAACTCACTGTCAGTCTCTTTATGGCGACGTTCCAGGTTCGGAATAACGCCCTCATAGGTGGTGTCAAAATGTCGTCCAGTGCCTAGCTGAACACGGTATTTCTGGTTTCCTGTGCCATATAAAACTTTTTGCAGTTCTTCGTCGCTTAGCTCGCGCACTGGAACATGAACCGAGAAACCATGCGCTTCGCCTACAACGGTAAGTTTTTTCATGTACCAAGCGTCAGAGTTCACTCGGTTGTACGGTCGTATAGCCCCCTCTGCGATAGTCAGGTTCGGGTTGAAAACTAGCTCAGGATCAACTTCTAATCGGTTACCTAGTCCCGTACAAACCGGACAGGCACCAAATGGCGAGTTAAAGCTAAACAAGCGCGGTTAGAGTTCGGGAATAACTATGTCGGGATGGTCTAAACATGCATAGCGCTGTGAATACAGATGGTTTTCTTCGCTATCGGCATCGAAAACTGTCACGGTTCCACCGGCGATCTCTAGTGCTTGCTCAACCGACTGAGCAACACGACCCCTGGCCTCTTCGTTCATAACTATTCGGTCAACAACGATGTCGATACTGTGTTTGTATTTTTTGTCGAGTTCCGGGAATTCATCTAGTGCGTAGATAACACCATCAACTCGTACACGTGCAAAGCCCTGACGTGTGTATTGCTCTGGTATGTGGGCGAACTCACCTTTTTTATCGACGACGATAGGCGCCATCAACACCAGACGTTTGCCCTCGCCCAACTTCATAATCTCATCGACAATAACCTGAGGCGTACGGCGTGTCACCGGGTTTCCATCTATCGGACAGTGCGGCACGCCAACGCGGGCAAAAAACAGACGCAAGTAGTCATAAATCTCGGTCACAGTTGCCACAGTTGAACGCGGGTTACGGCTGGTTGACTTCTGGTCTATAGAGATAGCCGGACTTAGACCATCTATCTGGTCGACATCTGGTTTTTCCATCAGGCCCAAGAATTGGCGGGCGTAAGAACTCAAG
>CBRAFJ010000088.1:0-3092 GCA_967755195.1 uncultured bacterium
ATATGTGTAAGACAACACTGGGGTACTGCCAGCGGCTAGTAAAGACACCGCCTTCGTCGTCTATGAAAACACCGGTGTTGCGCCCGGACATCGATTGACTATCGTCAGGCAGCCTCGCGGTTGGGGCGTATTACCCACCGGTCCGCAAACAATCATTATCCTCGATGATGCTGCTGTAGGCACCTTCACTACCTATGAAAACACGACAACCTAGTTCTTGCCCGCCTATGACCAAACCGGATAATTAACTGGCATACCCCAGCCAACAAATGTGAGACGTGCCGGCACCAGTACTTCAATAGTGAGTGCGCCTAGTTGTCTCTGAGGAACGGTCGCAGCCGTCGTTAAAGTTTCGCCTGATATTGCCCCGAGTTGGCGGGAGGGCGCTGTTGCTTCGGTAGTTAAAGCCTCTCCGGATATGGCGCCGAGTTGGCGTGACGGGCTACCGTCTGTCAGCGCCTCATCGGATTGTGCACCAAGTTGAGCGGTCGCCATACGCTACATAACCTCCATACCGGATTCCATGTTGTTCACATTGGCCGGAGTCCATGCTGCGGCTGTGTTTGGGTTTTGTTCGTAGAGCTCATAATAACCGGTGTAGGTCGTCGTCAACGCACGAGTTGTGCCGCCATAATCCGTGCCGCCAGAGCGAATGATGAGCCGTGCTTGTGCAAGTGATGCGTCGCTTTTCACCATAAAGCCGTTTAGCTGCACGCCATAGACTGTCGCTACGCCTGCTGGCAAATCCGCCATCGCATATGTATCTTTTTGGCCAACTGTTGCACTACCAGCGTAGTCGGTTCCAGAATAAGGGTGCTCGTCTACTAACAGATAGTTATTCACTGAGTTGCCGTCGGAACCAAGAAGTTGCGAATATGTCCCGTCACCGCTCGGACTCAGGGTTCTGACCACGACATCACCAAGAAAGGCATTGTTCGGTGCTGCTCCCGTATCATTGAGGATATACACATCCGCAACATAGGTTGCAGTACCTGCACCCGGGATAGTTATCCTGTCTACGGTTGTCGCTGTGCCAGCATTTTTTGTGTCACCAGTGTATGAGACTTCATCGGCTGTCTGCCCGTTGAGACGTACATGCACTTCGCCCCCTGCATCAGCGATAGTTACAGAAATTTCTATATAATTCCATTGGTCATTGGCCAACGCCTGTGTTCCAGATGCTAACAATGTGCCTCCCGAAGCTCCACGCCTAATCTCTAAAACACCTGTAGTTACGTTCCTTACTACCGTAATGTGTGTTGTCGCGCCCGCATCGCCATAAAAACTAACCTGGCACGACGAGGCGGAACGAATACCAAGTCCCATAATTACTTTTGTTGCCGCTGTGAATGACTTAGAGAGGGTAGTAGATAAAAGTCGGACGGAATACCCGCCGGGAAGACGTGGGTTTGTTGTTTCGGGGGTAATGTTTAATACTGATACGTCCCATTTAAAAGACCCATCCCCACCCCCAAAGCCGTCCATGAACAGGAGCGCCATAGCTACACCACCTCGATCTGGACTGTTAGGTCGGCTCCGGCGGTGGTTGAACCGATTTGGTCAATATCTACCGTTATGTAATCGCCAGCTGCAACTGTTGTCACGTCCATGTTCGTCACGTTACCGGAGGTATTACCAGCAATAGCGATGGTTGGACGGTTACCTTGAGTCGTAAAGACAGTCGTACCGTTTTTGTTGACGTCTACGATGATCGAAGCACCTGCGGGGGCCGTACCGACTGATGCTCGAATGCCGTTGATCGTCCAGGTTGCACCCATGTCGTTGTAGAGGCGGAAGGTGCCTGCACCCACGACGATGTTGCCTAGGTAAGAATACGGCAATACCTTCATGATATTTGCGACTGCAAGTTGGCCCGGAGGAAGCTTACCTGTTCCATCAAGAGTTGCGACACCGTTGGCCGCACCTTTTTCAGACGTAGGAATTGCCCCAACCTCGTTAGCAGTTACGGTATCCCATATAAGGCCGGTTGTCTGTGCCGAATCAGCTCGGAGGAACTGTCCGTCCGTACCTACGCCAAGCCGTGCTGGTGTACTTGCAGCTGTAGCAGCATAGACATCACCTTTTGTAGTCAATGTAGATTTATCGGTCTTGCCACTAAGGTCAGTGGTCAGGTTAGCAATTTTGCTCTGGGCGATTGCGGCTGAAGCGTTCACATCTGCGTCGACGATCGCGCCAGCGACAATCTGGGCATTGGAGGCGGTACCCGACAGGTCTCCGCCCATTGTTGGGTCTTGTGTCGGAATAACATGGAAACCTTTTGCTCCTGCCCCATCGGTACCATAGTAACGACTGTTACCGGGTGAACCGGCGTCGTTGATGAGTGTCAGCGTCCGGTTAGCCGTGAGATCGCCACCACCAGTAAGTGAGGTCGTACCCGTCACAGTGATAGTTTCGTCAGCTTTAGCGTCTAAAGCTGTTTGTGTAGCAGTCGAAATAGGTTTGTTGACGTCAGATGTATTGTCGACGTTACCGAGACCGACATCGCCCTTGACTAAGGCAAGATCGGTTTTGACTTGAGCTGGTGTTCTGTTAGTCCAGGCGCCAGCTTTGCGCTGTAGTATGTCATCGTTGGTTGGGGTCAAGGCAGCAATAGCACTGAGATCAGCGTCAGAAGCTTGTTTGCCAGCCAAGTCACTTGTAAGGTTAGCTATCTTGCTCTGGGCGATTGCGGCTGAAGCGTTCACATCTGCGTCGACAATCGCACCTGCGACGATCTGCGCGTTCGAGGCAGTACCCGAAAGATCTCCACCCATAGCAGGGTCGCCAGATGGAATAGCATGAAAGCCTTTGGTACCAGCACCATCGGTACCGTAATAACGGCTGTTGCCGGGTGTTCCAGCGTCGTTGACAAGGGTAAGCGTGCGGTTAGCAGTCAAGTCACCGCCACCGGCTAGTGATGTGGCTCCTGTGATAGTGATAGTTTCGTCAGCTTTGGCCGCAAGATCAGTCGTCAGGTTAGCGATTTTGCTCTGGGCGATGTTGGCACCCGCTGCAACTTCGGTATCTGCTACTGCGCCGGCGATAATCTGTGCATTGCTGGCCGTGCCCGAAAGGTCACCACCGACAGCAGG
>CBRAFJ010000089.1:0-3085 GCA_967755195.1 uncultured bacterium
GACGCGAGCAGCTTCTAGCAGGGCTTTAGTTGGCACATCACCCCAGCTGCTGGTCTGTCCACCTAGTAGGTCTGCCTCGACGATAGCGACACGTTTTCCAGCGCTAGCGACAATATCTGCCGCCACGCTACCACCGGCACCGCTGCCGATAACGATAAGGTCATAGTCGAATTTTTGTTTTTTTGCCATTTTGCTTGTTCCTATTATGCCACGAGTTGGTGATGTTCGTATAAGTACGCTGCTTCGGGGTGATAAACGACTAAATGTTTGCTGGCAACGCGGCGAATGTCGGCGCTGGTTACCTCTGTTTTTGTCATCAGCCAGGATATAACGTGTCGGACAACTCGTTCGGCTGTGACATGGGCTTCACCCTCCATGGCGCGAACCGACAGACAGGCTGCGACGATACTCTGGTGTAGTTTTAGCGGGTCGAAGGCTTCAGAGTTGTGCGAGTTGCGTTTGACTACGTAGGCTTCGGTCATCCGGTGACTCCTATCTGAAGAACAGCTATGTACATAGTCAGCAATAGTAGGGTAATGGCGCTGGTCCATTTCAGGTAGTCTTTGGCTGATTCGCGCCAGCGCTGGACACTACTGATTTTGTGACCGCTACTGAGGTAGAAAGCTACGAAAACCAGTGGTGTTATAACCGCCACGGCGTAACCGGTGGACAGGCCTAGCCAGTACTGGGCGTCAAAAGTCTGAAAAACGTAGGCTGTTATAGCGAGCGGGGCGATAGCAAATGGCAGTTCGGTCAGGGCAGTTAAGGTGCCGAGCGAAAAGGCTTCGACGCTGCTGCGGGTCTTTTTTGCCCTGGTGGTTATGAACTCGGCAGCCGGACGAGGCAGCCACAGCTGAGTGCCACGACCACGTCGGTAATAAAACAAAACAACTAATAGCGCAATGACTGGTATTAGGCTTAGTGAGACCAGCAGAGCGCTGCTAGAGTCGTGCTCAACCATGTAGCGTTCTGCAACAATTAGACCAGCCTGGAGCAGCGCAACCATGACGCCAACGCCCAGGACGTACCAAAAACTAAGACCTAACAAACGGTGATTTGGCAGCCGACGACCGATGGTGTGAGAGCTAAGAAGGGTAAGCGTACTGACACTCAACTGAAAACATATATGCACGAAAACAGCGCCGGCGACGATGAGCAGGAATGGGGTTGGATCGGCGAAAAAACTTATGTTTTGCATGTTGATTTTTATTTGTTCTAGACTTACTATATATCATAGTTGGCTACAGAGGTCAAAGCGCATAAGGTTATATAGGTATTGACAAATATAACCATATGCGGTATGATGTACTCATAGGTCCACTAAAACAAAAAAAATATTAAAAACTAAAGGCAAAACGTATGTCCACCACGACAACAACTGAGGAAAACCTCAGCAAATACATCCTAGAACAAGGATGGCAAGAGGGAGCTGCTAGCCCAGACCGTATCATGGGTTTTATGCAGCGACACGATGCTCATGAGCGAATCGACCTCGAAACTATGAGCGACGAAGAGTTCGAGCAGCTGTTAGCCTAAACGGCGCAGAGACTAAAGAAAATACCTCACTGTAGAGTGGGGTATTTTCTTTAGTAGGCGTAGCACTGCTGTATAACTAGTGACTCATAGCGTCGTGTGATCGTGGTGTTGATTTATAGCCCCAGTCCGTCTGCCAAGTTTGCATCATGTCAATTTCCTTAGACTGAGCACTCAGGATATCATCGGCCAACTTTTTGATCTCGTCATGTTTTGCGTTCTCTTTGGCGAGGTTTGCCATATTGATAGCCCCTTGGTGATGTTCGATCATACTAGAGATGAATGCCTGGTCGAATTCGTCGCCGGTTTTACCTTTCAATTCTTCGCTCATCTGACTCATCGTCATCGAGCCGTTAGAGTCTTCAGGCTTGTTCAGTTGCGTAGCCGCAACTGAAACAACAAGGCCACCGAGCAAGAAGCCTATGATACCAAAGGTAAGTGATTTCGTTTCCATAATTATCCTCCCGTTACATAATTATCTGCTCATCAGACGCCCGATGGCGCCAACTAGCTCGTTTGCTTTATCATCGGTGCTACCATGCCCGAGTGCGTCGTTGGTCAAACAATGTTTGGCATGGTCGCGGATCAGTTCAAGCGCGACTTTGTCTAGCGCGGCTTGTGCTGCGCTAATCTGTGTCAGGATATCTATACAGTATTTATCTTCCTCGACCATACGTGAGATACCGCGCACCTGGCCTTCAGCACGGCGAAGACGTTTGAGGACTATTTCTTTGTTTTCGGCATATCCATAAGTGATGTGATCGTGTGATTTAGCCATGGTGTGCGTGCTCCGAATGATCGTGATGTTTGTGGTCGTGGTCACTGCCGGCATGGTGATACTCGTGAACTAACGCGTGGCCTTTTCCCTTAGTGAGTAGGTAGCGATTGACCGGAAAGGCGGCTACAAAAGCGACGGCTAGCGCGAGCATCATGGACAGCCAGAAGAGCGGGTTTACAAGTCCGGCGTTCATCGCGCCCGGGATAACCGCCATGACTGCGTTGTCAACGACTTCCATGGTGACGATGGACAGTGTGTCGGCAGCAAAGACGACCGATAGTGCCGCAAAGAAACCGAGACCAGCCTTTAGCAGCGGCAACGTTGAGAGCAAGTAGCCAAAGAAAAATGCTAGGCCAATAGCTAATGCTATCGTGGCTCCGGTAGACAAACCTAGTGCCGTACCGATCATAAGACCCGCAATTTCACCGATCGCACACCCCGTTAGGCAGTGCAGTGTGGCGCTTGCGGCCATGGCGTTTAAGTTACCGTTCAATGTGTGCATTATCCCTCCTACATTTATACCCCCCTAGGGTATATGAAAATTAGGATAAGTTCAAATTTGCTATAGAAGGTTATCTGACAAGGCTATTGCTTCGCGACCTTGTGACCTTGCGCCAGCTAAAGCTGCCACGGTCACAAGTTCAAGCCCGTCGAATAATTACCATGAAAAAACTCCACGCTAGGTGGAGATCTTTCATGGTAGCACCGACAAGGCTTGAACTTGTGACCTCAGGCTTATGAGTCCTGCGCTCTAACCAGCTGAGCTACGGTGCC
>CBRAFJ010000090.1:0-3071 GCA_967755195.1 uncultured bacterium
ATTTTGGATATTAGCGGGATGGTGCCGTGAAAATCGCGCAAAAACAGGTGTAGTAATAACTCCCCGAACTCACCCCGTGCTAAGTATTTTTTATTAGAGTCACCGTCAGGAATAGCGCCGTTGTTCTCGTGTATATCGCGTACCTGGGAGTATTCATCAATCTTATAGATTGCCTTCGCCGCCTCTACTAACCTATGAACGATCTCTTCCTGTGGTACTTCCGCTCCCTTGTGCAGCCCATAGGCAAACTCTGGAATTACAGTTTGGAGTAAGTTAATGAGTTCTTTCCAGCGATAATGATTCTTGCCATCGTCACCCAGATCAAAGCCGACAAAATAAGTACAGAAGTCAGCCTCTGAGATATGTTGTGTAATCACTTTATCTGCCTGAAATACGGACTCGGCCACCTATAACTCCTTAAGTAGAGCGTTAATCCTGAAGTATATATATCAATATTATACAACAATTATTTGTATTTTGTAGGTGCGGCAAAATAACAAAACCCTTCACATATTGTGAAGGTGTTTTCAAATCTCTTTTGGTGATTCCGAGGGGAATTCGACTCACCCGTCGAAAAGCGCTGCTTTTCGCGCTCGAGCCCGCCTCACGGTTTGCCGGTAGCGGCAAATATCGCTCCGGCCGTTCGATTCCCACGCAAGCCGAGCAGTCGGCTTGCTCTCGAAGATACCACGAAAAAAGCCCACCGCATGGGTGAGCTATTTTCGTGGTGATCCCGAGGGGAATCGAACCCCTGTTGCCAGGATGAAAACCTGGTGTCCTAACCGTTAGACGACGGGACCGCGAAGGTGAGTGAAGTAGACGAAAGCTTGCTTTTGGATATTTCCGAGCCGAGCGGTTCTCGTCTTTATAAGACGGGATCTCGTCGCTTCAACTGGGGTATTGTAACACGTTTTAACAGATGTGAAAAGAGGTTGTTTTGACGACTCACCTACCTAGTCGTGGCAGCTCGTTCAGGCTAGTCGTATACCGCGGACTACGGCGTTCCTGCTTGCTTTGCCATTTGGCACCGGACCTAGCCTCGCTAGCATGCCACATAGTACCTTTGCCGAAGCGTTTGTTAAGACTGTCGACACTTTGCATTAGTAGAACACCTTTTTCACGGCCCACAGTATCACGTTCCAGTAACGACAGTTGCCAGTCACGCTCGTCGACTATGCCAGTCAGTGTCACAGCGGCTTTTTTATATGCATCATCTTCGTCATAAAGCACGCGAAGTACCTCAACAGCTGCAGTTATCAAAACCCCAGTGTGCGACGAGGCTTCGGGTAATTTAACCGTATGGTTAACATAACGGTTTTCGCCATCGCTACCCCTGGCATACAGCATGACAGCCAGGCCTTTGCAGACCGACCCCTGGGCTCGCAACTGCCCAGCCGCTCGAGCCACAAAAGTCGCCACAGCACTTTCCAGCTGAAAATAGTCACGCACCGTATGACCAAAACTACGCGAACGCATGATGGTTTTTCGTTGTTCACTTTTATCACCAAACGGCAGCCTGGCGATACCACGTAGCTCATCTACCATCCGGAGGCCAGTTATAGTGAACTGGGTCTTTAGCCACGCGTCACTAGCCTGCACCAGCTGCAGAGCATTCGACACACCTTTGTCTCGCAGTTTTGGTGCTAACGCCCGACCAACACCCCAAATATCACTTATAGGAAGCTCTGTCAGCATCGCCTCACGTTCTTCGTCCGTCTCGATAACCCACGTACCGTTACCATGCGTTTTGGCAAAAGTACTGGCAACTTTAGCTAGGGTTTTTGTACTAGCCACACCAACAGATGTCGGGATGCCGACTTCACGCCAGATACGTTCGCGGACCCTCACGGCCCAAACGCGTACGTCGGCTATCGGCAATTCACTAAGATCTATAAAATTTTCGTCGATACTGTAGACCTCGATGAGCGGCGTTTCTTCACGCAGCAACCGTACTATGCGCTGAGATATGTCACCGTACAGCTCGAAATTGGCCGAAAACAACTGGACGTCATTATTTTTTACGATCTCGCGCACTTGAAAAAGCGCTACGCCCATAGTTATACCCAGCGCTTTGACTTCGTTGCTTCGCGCCACTATACAGCCGTCGTTGTTACTCAGGACTGCTACTGGTTTTTCTAGCAAGTCAGGCCGAAACATCCGTTCGCAACTAACGAAAAAATTGTTGCAGTCTATGAGCGCGTATCGGCTCATGACGTTCTGTAGCCCTGTAGAGCATGGGTTATAACACCCCAGACGCTGATGTTTTCCGTTTCATCTATACGCCCAGCTACATCGTACAGTTTGCCCTGGTGCAGTTTTCGTACCACAAATGATGACTCTTCAACCACCGCTACAACCAGATCATTCTGTCTGGCGTCCAATGCTCGGTCAACGACGACTATGCTACCCTCGGCCCAGCCCAGTTCCGGTACTGGCCCTTCTAGCTGCCACAAAAAAGTACTCAGCCGGTGTCGAAACACCAGTGCGTCTAGACTCATACCTTGCCTGGCCATGTCCTCGCCAGCGTTCGGAAAACCAGCATGGAACACTAGACCGTCTGTAACACTTCCCTTTTTCATCTATGTTTCATTATACCTGTGGTAAAAATCATTGTGCTTATGTTGTAAAAAAGTATTGACAAACACTACAGTAGGCGTATTCTGAAGACACAGTTTATATATCTTTAAGGAATTTCTAAGGAGCTTTGGTCTATGGTTCTAAACACATTATCACGCTCGCTAAAGGTGACCCTTGCAGTACTACTCTCTGTAGTCTCAACCGGTCTCTTGCAAACTGCGCCAGCGTACGCAACTACTAATTACGCACCAGAATGGAATGATGTCTGTGGCACAGTAAACGACAAGTTTACATTACCTAACATCGCCCACAATGACGAAGATGATCACAAGTACAAATATGAGATAAACAATGTAGATACATCCATCGACGACAACAAAACTTATAATGCCTGGGACTACGATAAAAACGGCCTAGTTATCATAGAGCTCCACGAAAGAGATGGCGGCAAATGGGAGCGAAAAGCCGAGTGGAGCAACACCTTCACTAACGTT
>CBRAFJ010000091.1:0-3055 GCA_967755195.1 uncultured bacterium
TGGTGCGGGTTAGGAGACTCTAACTCCTGGCCTCTTCCATGGCAAGGAAGCGCTCTAACAACTGAGCTAAACCCGCATGTTGAACAAAAGATAGTATAAATAACAGAGACGATTTTTGCAATAGTTGGGGTATAATAGTCCGAGATGGCGCGTTGGCGGAGCGGTTACGCGGAGGTCTGCAAAACCTTATAGACGGGTTCGACTCCCGTACGTGCCTCCAAGTCGTAACTAACGTTCAGCCTTGCCGTAAACAAAGACGTAACTTTTTGTTTACGGCGCAAGGCCTTCGTTGTTACTCCTTTCAAATCAAAATAGATAATTTTGATTTGGTTAACCGCAGAACTACAAGTTATGGGCGAGTGGCGGAATCGGTAGACGCTGCAGACTTAAAATCTGTTGACTGAATAAGTCGTGAGGGTTCAAGTCCCTCCTTGCCCACCAATATAAAAACCGGTCTCAGTGATCGGTTTTTATATCGGTATACGGATCTGGGACTTGAACGGGAACAAAAGTCTTTGTTCCCCGGCACTTTGGGAGATTGATCGAGCAAAGCAAGTCCCTCCTTGCCCACCAGAAATGATAAAACAGCTCTCACGACGAGGGCTGTTTTGTTTTTATACAAATAAAAATGTCCAGAAATGACAGTGACCACCTCCTGTGCGCGAACTTACGTGCGCGAGGAGGTGGCCAGTGTCGGCTGTGTCTTTGTTGCGAGAGCGGCTCCGATATCAGAGACGGCTCACGATTGTCATCATTCCGTTCCAAATCGCACGGACGGCGTTGTTGAGCCACCACTCCATGACGTTGGAAGCCGTGCCGTTGGTTGCGGTGAACGCCCAGGCGCAGAAACCGAAGAAGACCAGCGTCAGCATCTCCTCGTTCTTGGTGTAGAAGTACCCGAGCACGAGGGTTGCGATGCCGGAGATCGTGGCCGGCGCGGCCGCGAAGGAACCGAAAATCTCGATGACGGCATCGTTGATGGCGCCGCCGATGTTCGAGGCGGTGAGCCCGGCGATGATGGTCAGGAAGGACAGCATCACCATGATGTCGACAGCCAGATCGGCTCCACGGTTGTCCTGTGGAGTGATCTTCTTGCCCCACCTGCGCAAGAGCAGGAAGATGGGCAGGGGTGCCAGAGTAGCAAAGAGCCACGGCGGCAGAGGATCGAATCCGGAAAGTTCCATTTCTGGAACCCCCTTTCAACTAGATGGATGTGAAAGTGAAACAAGTGCGACACAGACCGCACACCCAAGCATCGTAACGTATTCGAAAACATTTTTCAACCATATAATTACAAAAAAAGCCAATATATTGTCAAATACTCAAAAGGTTGTATTCTATGGCGTTACCAGCCTCTGGTCTCCCGGGCGGAGGGTTCTCTATTTTTCACTGTCTTTAGACCACACAAAACGCTATACTAAGAACAGATAAGTATAAGGGAGTAAACATATGGATATCGTTCTTTGGGTAGTTCTGGGGCTGGTCGCTGTACTAGCTATATTTTTGTGGGCGACATACAACGGCCTAGTAAGACTAAACGTTCGTGTACAGGAAGCATGGAGCGACATAACTGTACAGCTAAAGCGTCGTGCTGATCTGATTCCTAACCTGGTCGAAGCAGTGAAGGGTTATGCAAAACACGAGAGTCAGGTGTTTAACGACGTCACCGAAGCTCGTGCTAACGTTCTAAATGCAACTCAGCAGGGTCCAGCTGCAACCGCCAAGGCTGAGAACCAGTTCGAGGCCGCTCTGAAGAGCCTGTTCGCTGTATCAGAAGCTTACCCACAGCTACGAGCTAGCGAAAACTTCCAGCAGCTGCAGAACGAACTAGTCGACACCGAAGACAAGATCCAGGCTTCACGCCGCTTTTACAACGGTGGTGTTCGCGACCTGAACACAAAGATCCAGGTTTTCCCTAACAACATTTTTGCTGGCATGCTCGGTTTTACTAACAAAGAATTCTTCGAAGTAGAAGACATGGCAACTGTCGAAAAGCCAGTTTCTGTAAAGTTCTAGTCTTACCTCAGGAAACCCGTCATGTATAGTGCCATTGCCGCTAATAAACGCAACACATTTCTGATCATCCTGATATTTATGGCCATCATAGCCGGGCTGGGATGGCTAGTTAGTCAGATTTACGGAAGTGTAGGTATATTCTGGGGCGTCCTGGTTGGTGCCGCTATCTATTCGTTTATCCAGTATTTTGCAGCTGCAAAGTTGGCGCTAGCGATGAACGGTGCCAAAGAGATCCAAAAGCAGGACAATCCACGCCTGTACCGTATAGTCGAAAACCTATCGATAACTAACGGCATGCCGATGCCAAAAGTCTACATAGTTGATGATCCAGCGCCAAATGCATTTGCGACCGGTCGCGACCCGGACCACGCGCATGTTGCAGCAACCAGCGGCATACTAGATCTAATGACCGACCGTGAACTAGAAGCCGTTATGGCGCACGAAATGGGTCACGTAAAGAATTATGACATCCGCGTCATGATGATAGTTTTTGGTCTAGTCAGTGCCATCGGACTGATTGCTGACCTACTAGCGCATATGTTCTGGTTTAGTGACAGTGACAGCCGTCCGTCAAACCCGATATTTATCATCATCGCTATCGTGGCAGCACTGATATCTCCGGTAGTTGCTGCACTGGTTCAGGCAGCGATCTCGCGTCAGCGTGAATACCTGGCGGATGCTAGTGGCGCTATGACAACTCGTGATCCAGAGGGTCTGGCCAGTGCGCTAGAAAAACTGGGTGCGGCTGGTACTACGCTGCGTCGTCAGAACACATCGACAGCACATTTGTTTTTCGCTAACCCGCTGAAAAAGTCATCACTTCTGAACGCGTTTAGTACCCATCCACCTATCGAGCAGCGCGTTGCGCGTCTGCGCAAAATGGGTGACAAGTTTTAACCTAAGTCTAGAGAGGGCCGTACGATGTTCAAAAAACAGTCGAGTGTAGCCAAAAAAACCAAGGCAAAAAAGAAAGTAGAAGCGGCAGAGCTGGTAGCTCTGCCTAGTGTACTTTCACTAACTAGCGAGACTATAAAACACC
>CBRAFJ010000092.1:0-3030 GCA_967755195.1 uncultured bacterium
CGCGACCGTCCATGAAAAGTAATGCCATATTCTACTCCCCTGCTCGTTGGTTAATAAATCTCTTCATAGCTAAAACCACACCGGATGATTAACGGGTGTACCCCATCCCACAAAGGTGAGCCTAGACGGTACGATCACTTCAACCGCAACTCCAGCAACCCGGCGGCTAGGGACACCTGCGCTGTCAGTTATAGACTCGGTTGCAGTACCAGCTAGCCTACGTTGCGGTGAACCCGCACTGTCAGTTATAGACTCGGTTGCAGTACCAGCTAGCCTACGTTGCGGTGAAGCATCGGTAATAACTTCGTCCGCCTGTCCTCCAAGCCTTGCATCAGCCGTCGCATCGAGCGCAAACGCAAGGCTACCTCCGCCCAATATCTTTGAGCCGACCTGGATGTAATACGTCGTGCCGCTCGTTAACGACATGCTCAGTCTCGAAGTTCCCGAACCACCAGAATCATCATCATTCCCAACCAGTACCAGATTATTAAGGGCTGTACCTGTGTAGACATTGAGTACGGTGTCGTAGTTGGAGCCAACTGTCGAGAGCCTGTATGGGTGGGTGAGGGTTGGAGTGAACTTCACCCAGCCGGTATTGAAAACACCCCCAGGCTCACTGCCCTCAGTTCCCCAGGCTGTCGAATCCACTCCGCTGATTGCATAGCCATCGAAAATCGCATTCGCATTGGCAAAATTATCCGCAAACGCATTTGCCAGCACCAGATAGTGTGCATCAATACGAACGTCGCTGAGTGCCGCGCCGTAGATAGCAACGTCCCAAATCTTGCCATCATGATACTGCGCCGAGTCCCAGCGCCGTCCAATGTATCCGGTAGCGTTCACAGTCCCTGAGCCGGGCCGGGCGGTACCAACTGTCGTTGACGCGACCTCGGTACCATTTACTCGAAGCTTGAGGGTTGTGCCGTCATATTTACCAACGATATGGTAGGGCTTGCCGGTCGTTGGAGCGGTTGTCCAGGTAGCAGTCTGCCAAACGCTGCCAGTATAGTAGCCGACTTGGAGTTTTCCAGGATTCGCAGCATCAAGGTTGAAGCCAATAACGAGCGGGATAATCTGACCGCTCGTCCATGCGTGCGAGAAAATGGGGTTGGCATTTGCGCCGCTAGGGATGGTGTCAAATAAAGCAACGGCCTCAATCGTCCCAATACCCAATAAACCAGAGGCATTACCAAAGCTCACATAGCCGCTAGAGCCGTTAAAATCAGCACCGAGCCCACCATCTGTAAACTGTGCAGCTTGATTGAGCGTGACGCCGCCATTGATAGTGCCGTCCCGCGTCGCCGTCAGATCGTCATCGATGGTCGTGCCAGAGGTTTCCTCAAACTTCCAGCGCGATAGCGGACTGTCTGCGTTCTGTTCGGATAGATAGCTCATTGGGTCTACATAACTTCCATGCCGGTTTCTACGGCGTTAATCCCTGCTGGTGTCCAGGCGACTCCAGTTGCGGGATCCGTCGTAAAGACATCGCTGTAGGTCACATAACTTGTGCTCAATGCGCGTGATGTTCCACCATAGTCGCTCCCACCTGAACGAACGACATATCGAGCCTGGGCAAGGGTCGCGTCGGATTTTGCCATCACACCCGTCACCTGCATAGCGTAGACCGTCGAGACACCGGCCGGTAGATCAGAAATAGCGTATGTGTCTTTTTGTCCGATAGTTGCGCTGCCTACATAATCAGCACCTGCATATGGATGTTCATCGACATAGGTGTAGTTGTTTGTGCTGTTACCTGCCGAGTTAGTGAGTTGCGAGTATGTGCCATTGCCGTTTGGTGTCAGTGTACGAACAGTTATATCACCTAGGAAGGCATTGAGTGGCGCTGAGCCGGTGCCGTCAAGCACATACATATCGGCCATACGGCATCGATCAATATTAAAGTAGAGCCTGTCAATGGATGTGGCAGCACCGCCGTTCTTTGTGTCGCCGGTGTACGAAGCTTCGTCTGTCGTTGAACCATTGAGACGAACGTGCACTTCACCAACCGTATCGGAAATCGTGCAGGAAACTTCAATATAATTCCAGGTGCTGAGAAGTATCGGCGTCGAGCCACTCGCAAGAAGCGTACCACCGTTAGATCCACGCCGTATCTCCAAGAAACCGTTAGTGGTGTTCCGTACCACTGTTATGTGCTGTGTCACACCAGCATCACCATAGAACGATATATACCATTGCTGCCACTCGGGCATCACCCCCATCCCAACGATCATTTTGGTTGACGGTGTTGCAAATGATTTTGAAGCTGTGTGTAGTGTGCCCCACTGAGCGTAATACCCTCCCGAAACGCGTGATCCAGCACCGGTTGTTGCGGTATACGCATTGGTCGTAGGATCCCACTTACCCCACGTAGCATCCCCTCCTCCAAAACCATCCATGAAAATGACCGCCATACTAGACTACCTCGATCTGGACTGTTAGGTCGGCTCCGGCTGTAGTTGAACCGATTTGGTCAATATCCACTGTTAGGTAATCGCCAGCTGCAACTGTTGTCACATCCATGTTCGTCACGTTACCGGAGGTGTTGCCGGCGATAGCAATTGTTGGGCGGTTGCCTTGAGTCGTAAAGATTGTTGTGCCATTTTTGTTGATATCGACGATGATGGATGCACCTGCAGGAGCAGTGCCGACAGATGCTCGGACACCGTTGATCGTCCAGGTTGCACCCATGTCATTGTAGAGGCGGAAGGTGCCTGCACCCACGACAATGTTGCCTAGGTAAGAGTAGGGTAATACTTTGGTGATATTTGCGACTGCGAGTTGACCCGGAGGGAGCTTGCCACTACCATCGAGCGTTGCAACACCGTTAGCCGCACCTTTTTCGGTTGTCGGGATCGCACCAACGCTCGCGGCCGTTAGAGTAGTCCAGTTGACGCCCGTGCTTTGGGCAGAGGCTGCTGTTAGGACTTGACCGTCAGTGCCAACACCGATACGTGCCGGCGTACTCGCGGCGGTTGCTGCGTAGAGGTCGCCCTTGGTAGTCAGGGTAGCTTTGTCGGTTTTGGCAGCAAG
>CBRAFJ010000093.1:0-2780 GCA_967755195.1 uncultured bacterium
GTCCTCGGGAAGGGCATCTATGGCAGCGTCGCGCCGCCTCGCCCCATCACGCCGAAGAGATCGGCGTTGAACTGATGACCGATGACAGCGGAGCGATCATCATCATGGACGAAAAAGACTTGGTAAAGTTCGTAAATCTGCTAAACGACGACTACATGGAGTCAGCTGTGACCGGACTAAAGTACGAGATAAAGAGCAAAAAGCCTCTGAAAGAGCCTGAAGGCAAGGACGATAGTCTACTAATACAGATGTAATAAATGAGAAAACCCCTCGAGTGCAATTGCGCTCGAGGGGTAGTCCTTTTTGCAGAAACGGGGGGTGTCCTACTACCTGAGCGCAGGACGGCTACCTACGGCGACCGATGGTTACGACTTTGTTACCGTCTGCGGTTTCTAGGCGTTTGGCGATATCCCCAGGGTCGCCGAAGCGACCAATCTTTTCGATAACTTCGCGGAGCATACGAGTGATCTGCTCGTGGTTCTCGGCGGTGAGAAACCCTCGGAATCCACCGAAGTGTTCGCCCGCGAGACCACCTTTACCTGCAAGAGGCTCGTCAAAAATGATGATGAGCCCGCCCGAGTCGTTCACAAGTACGGTTTTGGCGTGCTCCCTCAGAATGGGTAGCAGGCCGTTTGTTGCTGCCTTATGCGAGCATCGCAGGTCACATAGTTCATCCTGTTCGATGTCGCTGATCCGCTTGTCGCCGAAATACCACGGTTCGATTTCGTTCATTTTATAGCCCCAGGTAGTAGAGGATTTGCATGTAAAAGGACATTTACCATTATAGCATAAATACTATAAAAATCAAATAACTCCCAGAGGTGGGAGTTATTTTGGTAGGTTAAATGCCTACTGCTGCGGAGGCGTCGGTGGTGTTGGAGCCTGTGGTGGAGTAGGGGTCTGGTTGTTGTCGCCCTGACCACTGACAGCGTCAACGACCTTGTCTTTTACGACGCCAGCGTCCTCTAGATTCACTTGACCATCGCTGTTCGCGTCGAGTGCGCTAGTAGCGTCAGCAACGTTTACCTGGCCATCGTTGTTAGTGTCTAGTTTTTCTGTCGCTGCGTCTTTGACTTCGTTTAGCTTGTCGGCAGCACCATCTAGTCCGCCGCTTGCCATATTTTGAACGTTATTTAGGGCATCCTGGCCGGTCTGCATCGCGCCGCTTACTGCCTCGCCGGCGTCAGTTTTATGACTGCCGAACATTTCCTTTATACTGTCGAGTAAACCCATATTTCCTCCTTTTGATGTTTTTATTGTAGCATCTTCACCCGTATACGTGCTCATGTATAAAACTTCGCTATAATAAATGTATGAACGCGGAGGTAGAAACGAAACCCTTTGATTTTGGTGTGTCAACGATATGGCACCGATGGTTGCGTGTTCCGTATACGCTACACGTTTACCGACACTCAGTTTCGGAAAAACGACCCCGGGCAACTTTAGTGTTTTTACACGGTATAGGTAACTCGGGCCCAGTTTGGGATATCGTCGCAGCCGAACTGCCGGACAATGTCGACGTTATCATAGTTGACCTACTGGGTTTCGGTGACTCACCGCGACCAACATGGGCGACATATAACGCTCGTACCCAGGCTAGGTCACTGATGAAAACTCTATTGGGCCTAAGGCTGAAACAGCAAATAGTACTAGTTGGCCACAGCATGGGTTCGCTAGTGGCTGTCGAATTTGCAAAGAAATATCCGCTGCTAGTAAAGTCACTGGTACTGTGTAGTCCGCCGCTATATAACCTGGAGCTGAGCGGCGACAAAAAGGTATTGTTGCAGCGCGATGAACTACTGCGTAGCGTCTACGAACTAGCGTTAAAAGACCCGGCAAACTTTGTGAGACTATCGACACTGGCACTAAAAGCCGGAATGAAAAGTCCTGATTTTGACATAACAAAACTCGATGGCAATACTTATGCTGCGGCGTTAAAAGCCAACATAATAAACCAAACCACCATGCAAGACATAGTTAAACTAAAGCGACCTATTCGCATCCTTTACGGCACGCTGGATCCATTTGTTATCGGCAAAAATATCCGCAAAGTTCAAAAGGCTTCGCCGAATGTTACGGTTATGAAGTTCATCGGCGGACACGAGATCGTTGGTAGTTATGTTGAGCGTGTAGCCAAAGCTATAAAGCAGCAAATAGGTGAGGTGATAGCCTAATGGACCAACAACTTGCGCTCGAGATTCTTCATGCTGGTCATAATGTTATGCTGACCGGGCCGGCTGGAGCAGGAAAAACCTATGTACTGAACCAGTTTATCCGTGGTGCAAAAGCTGATGGCAAACACGTCTCGGTGACGGCAACAACTGGGCTGGCGGCAACACACTTAGGTGGAAATACTATCCATGCATGGAGTGGTATCGGGGTTAATGATTTTTTGGCGGACGATTTCGAGGATTATTTGCTGAAAAGTCGCCGGGATATCATTGAAACGACCGATGTTTTGGTTATCGACGAGATATCTATGTTGCATGACTATCGCCTGGACATGGTCGACCAGGTGGCTCGTGTAGTTCGTGATGACGACCGGCCGTTTGGTGGGATACAGGTTATTTTGTGTGGTGATTTTTTTCAGCTGCCTCCTGTAAATCGTGACGGTAGTAGGGAAGGTGGTTTTGTTACCGGCTCTAACGCCTGGTCAGAAATGGACCTGGTTATTTGCTATCTAGACGAACAACATCGTCAGGACGATGCAGACTTTCTGGAGGTTCTAAATGCGCTACGTGCTGGTGATGTTCGTCGTCGTCATGCAGAAGCACTAATAG
>CBRAFJ010000094.1:0-2758 GCA_967755195.1 uncultured bacterium
CTAGAGCCTGGCTGGCGTGCCGTGTTGGCCATGTTGACCTTGCCGAACACCGTGTTGTTGTAGTCGGCGCTACCGACTAGGGCGCGTACTTGACCAGTTTTCGGGTCTATAGCCACTAGAGCGGCGTTGCGACCACCACCAGAGCTACTGATGGCGATTTGCCTAGCTACTATATCCTCGGCTTGTTTCTGCCAACCTAGGTCGAG
The DNA here is from genome assembly GCA_967755195.1 of uncultured bacterium. Lineage (GTDB taxonomy): Bacteria > Patescibacteriota > Saccharimonadia > Saccharimonadales > Saccharimonadaceae > CBRAFJ01. The sequence continues at coordinate 207 of CBRAFJ010000094.1, forward strand.
AGTTGTTTTTACTTTATAGCCAGAACGTTTCACTTTTTCTTCGCCATACTTGTCATACAGTTGGCCCAAAATCATCTCTGTAAAATGCGGTGCATGCGTGTATTCAACAGGTTTTACTTCAGCGTAAACTAGCTGCTCAGCCAGCGCGGCGTCACGTTCAGCCGTAGTTATCTTGCCGTCCTCTACCATGCGACGCAGAACATACGTTTGACGCTGTTTGGCTTTTACGGGATCACCGTTTATCGGTGAATAAATGCTCGGTGCTGGTAGTATTCCGACCAACATAGAGCTTTCAGCTAGATCTAGGTCAGCTGCAGATTTGTTGAAATATGTCCTAGCAGCCTGGTCGATACCGAATGCCCCCTCACCGAAGTGAACCGAGTTCAGATACATGTCCAATATCTCGTCTTTGCTGTACTGGCTGTCGACCGCCATGGCCATAACGACCTCTAGGTATTTACGCAGATATGACTTTTCGGTATAGAGTAGTTTGTTTTTCACCAACTGCTGGGTCAACGTCGAACTACCATAGGCAGTGGCATCACGGCTCATAACGTTGGCGTACAGTGCCGCCAATATGCCGCGGAACGACACGCCACCGTGCTGGTAAAAGTTCTTGTCCTCACTAGATACGGTTGCTTGCTCTAGGTAGTCAGATATCTCGTTTAGACCCAAACGCTTCAGCGATTTGTTGGTGCCGGAACTGAAAAATACCTCGCCGCTTTTGTCGACGAGCTCGACACCGGTGTTAGAGCGGTTCATCAGGCGTTCTGGATCGGAGATATCACGCCACAGAACTAGGTAGGTAATCAGCGGTGTCAGGATCAAAAAAGCTGCTATAGGGATAGCGATAACAGCTATCTTTTGCTTGCGGCTAAGGCTCTGAAACTTTTGCCACTGGCGCCTAAAGAAATACTGGCTACGCTGGACCTTGCTAGGTCTCTTTGTATATTTGCCTTTTCGTTGCATGTTGCATACATTTTAACACCAAAAACACCCGCTCTTGCAACGGGTGTTTTGTGAGACAGGCGCCGCCCCTAAACTCTGCCGCCCGGCAGGTGTGGTGAACCAGAGTAGTGCCTCTCGAGACTCCTTAGCAATTTAGACCTCTGCGGGCGTTTATATGGTATCGCTCTACGCAATGCTTCGCTAAGTTTATTATGACGTCTAGTGCGTGACATTCCGGTATCTCCTTCTAGTACTGGGAACTAAGTCGTACAAATGGAAAAGACTGTGACAGCGTCCTACGACCAGGGTTAAAACCCTTTTTAGACCTGTTGTGCTGTTTCTCACTCAAATACGGCTCATCCTGTAGCTCTGGGAATTGGTGCATTTTTTTCTTCATGAAAGTGTGGATTTTTGTATCAAGCTCTCGCTGTGAATATTGGTGAATCACAATCCTACCCTCCTTTGGTACACAAAAATGCTCTTTTTTCCTGTTGGCCCGGGTTGTTAAGCTGCTAGATACCCTCTTATCTATGTAATGTACCGGGCTATCCAAAAAATAGCAGTGAAACTGCTCACAAAAACACAGTAATCTATTTCACAACAGGGGTCAGCGGGATGTCGGATTTCAGATACCGTATACTAGTAGTGAATGGAACCGCTTTTACAGCTACTCCGCCCCAAAAGCACGATGCGAGTCGTCAAGAAAGGTTCGAGCGTGTTGTTTCAGGGTGAAGACCCGAAACGGGTCATGATCGTCCGTGACGGCTTAGTGCGTGCCTACACCATCACCTCTAGTGGAGAGGAGCGTGTTGTGGCTCTGTATGGAAAAGGTGATATCTTTCCACTGACTTGGGTGCTGGGTGAGACTTCAACGTCTCTGTTCTACTACGACGCCGTTTCAGACACACGGCTAATGACAACTCCTAAAGAAGCCTTTATGGACGCGATCAGCCAGGACACCGAGACGTTAAACGCCATGTTGCGCTTCGTAGGCAACCAGTACACCGCCCTACTGCTCCGAATAACCGGCCTAGAACAATCACACGCTATCGAAAAGATCGGCTTCACCCTCTACTACCTACTGTTTCGCTACGGTACCGAGAAACGAGCCGGCATTTACACGATAAACATCAAACTGACTCAACTAATGATAGCCAATCTGGTCGGACTAACTCGCGAGAGCAGTACGAAAAACCTGAAGGTCCTGAAGGAAAAAGGCATCATCAGCTATACTCGGTCAACCTACAAGGTCAACAAGAGAAAGCTCGAACAATTCCTAGACGAAGACAGTTTTCGCGACCTAGCACTCTAGGCGTGGTGTGCTGTACCGCGGCCGCTAAAGGCCTTGACGATAGCTAGAAGTATGACGGCGCCGACTATAGCTGTCAGCAGACCAGCCCAACTCAGCTCGTTCACATCTCCACCAGTTAGCATACGTAGCACGAAGCCACCGATGAATGCACCGATGATACCAACGACTATGTTTGCAAACGCCCCCATCTGCGCATCTGTGTTCATAATTTTTGATGCGATCCAACCGGCGATACCACCGAGTAGAATCCATAACACGATATCCATCACCATAGCTGACCTCCTATTAACTT
>CBRAFJ010000095.1:0-2695 GCA_967755195.1 uncultured bacterium
GACGGATCACTTGCCGTCAATACTACCTTGAATCCACTTGAGATAGGGCCACGGTTATAGCGCTGGTTCCTCCAACACAAAGTGGATTCAAGGTAGTATTGACGGCAAGTGATCCGTCCGGGGCCACATCCCCTGTGACTGTTTCAATATCAGTCAACTCAATCGAACATGTGCCGTTAGTTGCCAGCACATTGAATGCGGTTGTTACGGAAAGATTTCCCGTCGGTAAAAGTATAGTTCCGCCCGTGCCATTGACAGCCGCTCCTACTGGAGTGTCTGTTGCGTTATCTCTCAATTGATAAGAGACTCCGGCTTCTGAGGCAAGTACCTGGATATCCGTTGCCGTTCCCTCACAGATAGGACTGGCCGCGGCCGTTAATGTCAACGACGCATCGACTGCTCCTGAAACGGTAACCGTTGCCAGTGAAGTCAACTCGATAGACGAGCAGCCTGGAGCAGTAGCCAACACGTTAAATGTAGTGGTAGCCGTCAAAATTCCGGTTGGAAGTGAAATGGTCCCGCCTGTACCCGCTACCGCAGTGCCAACTGCACTGTCGTCAGCATCATTTCTCAATTGGTAGGTTACTCCTACCTGAGAGAGAGCAACAGTGATGTCAGTAATACCACCGCTACACAGAGGATCTATTGACGCATCCACGACCAATGTTGCATCGGGTGATGTGCCCACGGTAACCGTCTCAATATCCGTAAGTTCTATTGAACAGGTTCCGTTCGTGGCTAATACGTTGAAAGTAGTCGTCGCCAAAAGATTTCCTGTAGGCAGGTTTATATCATTGCCAGTTCCCGCGACAGCCGCACCAACCGTGCTGTTGTCCGCATCATTACGAAGCTGGTACAACACTCCATTTTCAGAGTTTGACACGACAATGTTTGCACCCGAGCCAGAGCAAACCGGATTACTGTCTGAGGCCACTGCAAGAGTTCCGTCTATCGCACCTGTAACATTGATGGTTGCAAGTGTTGTAAGCTCAACAGCAGTACATCCCGTTGAGGTCGCAAGTATATTAAAAGTAGTTGTTGCCGTCAGAATTCCGGTTGAAAGACTGATGAGGCCACCTGTACCAATAACCGGAGTACCAATGTTAACATTGCCAGCATCGTTTCTCAACTGATAACTAACACCGACTTCCGAGTTCGAAATGGTTACGTCACTTGTACCACCCGAGCAAAGGGGATCGATTGTGGTTCCCACGGTGCGGTTCGCCTGCGGATTTTGGTTTACTGTTACTACTGCACTTCCACTTATTATTCCAGGGCACGCGGTTGCGTCTCCGGCGCTGACGAGTGTGTAGGTCGTGGTCGCAGAAGGAGAAACGGGAATGGTTATACTATTAAAGAAAGATGGGATTACCGGCGATGTGGTAGTTCCGTCTGAATATTGGAATGACCATGGACCAGTACCGGTGAATGCTACCGTGATTGTAGTTGATGACCCGGAACAAATGGATGTGGTTCCGGAAATAGTAGCTGTCGGTGACGGAGTGACCGTAACGACTGCGCTACCGGTAATATCAGGACTCGGTGCGGAAACCGTGCAGCTTGTAGCCGTATTCGTTATGCTCGAGATCGTATAAGTCGTCGTTGCTGTCGGACTCACACTTACAGTTGCCCCGGAAACAATTCCAGGCGCGTTAAAGCTTGCCGTTCCGTCGGTGAATACAACGTCATATGTACCCGCTGGTAATGTGAATGTCAATGTTGCACTATTTCCGTTACAGATAGTAGTTGTGCCTGCAATGCTTCCTGTAGGTGTTGGTATTACAGTGATATCTGCACTACCGGTTATTGAAGGGCTCGGCGCAGCAACCGAACAAGATGTGGCCGTGTTGGTAACACTGACGATTGTGTAGCTGATATCAGCCGTTGGGCTGACACTGACGGCTGCACCATTCACAATGCCGTTAGCATTGAAATTTGTCGTTCCGTCTGTGTAGACAACGTTGTATGTTCCTGCAGGTAACGTAAAGGTTAACGTTGCACTGCTACCCAAACAAATCGTCGCGGTTCCTCCTATAGACGCAGTTGGACCCGGCGTAACCGTAATGTCTGCACTGCCCGTAATGTTCGGACTAGGCGCGGTCGTCACGCAACTCGTAGTAACGTTCGTGATACTTACGATAGTGTAACTTGTATTTGCCGACGGGCTCACACTTACTGTCGCTCCGTTCACGATACCTGTGACAGGGAAGGTTGTAGTGCCATCGGTATAGACGACATCAAAAGTCCCAGCCGGCAAGTTGAATGTTAGCGTGGCATTGCTGCCTGCGCAGATTGCAGATGTACCGGTGATAGAACCAATCGGAAGTGGATTTACAGTGATCACGGCGCTGCCTGTAATGTTAGCACTCGGTGCCGTGACCGTACAACCGGAACCCGAAGTGCTTACACTTACAATTGTATAAGTCGTCGTAGCCGTCGGGCTTACACTGAAAGTTGCTCCATTGGCAATACCATTTGCATTGAAGTTAATGGTACCATCCGTGAACACGACATCAAATGTGCCTGGTGAAGGCAATGTAAAGACAAGGTTTGTTGAATTACCTTCGCAGATCGTCGCCCCGCCAGAGATGTTGGCAGTAGGTAACGGACTTACAGTGATGACGGCACTGCCCGTGATATTTGCGCTCGGTGCTGCAACGGTACAGCTAGTCGCGATATTGGTAACGCTGACAAT
>CBRAFJ010000096.1:0-2559 GCA_967755195.1 uncultured bacterium
TTTTGGTCAGCCAGCTTGCCAGACTTTTTCTGGAAATGTGGTCGCACGCCTAAACTTTCGAACTTGTCCAGCAGTGCCAAGTTATCTTCGTCAGCAAACCAGGCCGCAATACTTTCAGCCACCACATGACCGATGCCTTCCACTTCCTCTAACTGCTCTAGCGTGGCAGTTTTTAACGCCTGCATACTGTGAAATTTATTCGCCAGGTCTATAGCCGTTTGTGCGCCAACGTGTCGAATACCTAGACCCAGGATGAACTTTTCTAACGCCGGGTTTTTCTTGTCAGCGATAGCGTCGATCAGTTTAGCAGCCGAAATACCTGCGAAACGATCTAGTTTTAGCAAATCATCTATCGTCAATGTGTAGATGTCGGCGATGTCATGCACTAGTCCTGCATCGACCAAGGCTACGACATTTTTTTCACCCAGTGTGTCGATGTCCAGAGCGCCCTTGCTGGCATAGTACTCAACCGATCGCTTTAGTATCAAGTCGCCAGAAGTTCCTTTTACTCGGTAAACGACATCTTGTCCTGCGCGTTCGAATTCTAACTCCGGATACTGGGCTTTTAGTGCGCGAACGTAGTCGAACTTTTCAGTCTTTTTCGGACGCAGTTCTAGAACCACACTTTCAACCTGCGGAATGATGTCGCCGGCTTTGAAAATAACTACCGTGTCCCCTACTCGAATGTCCTTGCGAGCTATCTCGTCAGCATTATGCAGGCTAGCATGTTGCACGGTCGTGCCGGCCACCTGCACCGGATCAAACACCGCGACTGGTGTCGCCGCACCAGTTCGCCCGATGGAAATAACTATATCTTTCACTATGGTTGTCGCCTGTTCAGCAGCGTATTTGTAAGCCACGGCGGCTCGCGGCTGCTTGCCAACGACACCTAGTTCACGATACTGAGCACGGTTGTTCAGTTTTATAACTAGACCGTCTGTGTTGAACGGCAACTCAGAACGTTTCTTGTCCCACAGATCAACAAAATGCATCACCTCGTCTAGGCTAGTAAATACCTGCGCCTGCTGGTTGCGGCGGATACCAATGTCAGTCAACGACTCGTAGGCAAACATGTTGGTTGGCACGTCATCCGGGTCATCCCGCAGCAGGTCGTAGCCTATGAACGTCAGTGGTCGTTCAGCAACCAGACGTGGGTCCAGCTGACGGATGGTTCCAGCCGCTAGATTTCGCGGGTTGGCGAACTCTGGTTTACCATTTTTGCGCTGTTTATCGTTCAGTTTTGCAAAGTCGTCCTTTAGCATCACTATTTCGCCACGCACCTCTGTTCTGCCGCGTGAAAAGTCAGACTTTTCACGGAGTTTGAGGGGCACGTTTGCTATAGTACGCACATTATTCGTGACGTCCTCGCCGATAAAACTATCACCACGCGTCACCGCCCGGACCAGTATGCCGTCCTGGTAGACGAGCGCACAGGCCAGACCGTCCATTTTGACGTCAGCGAAGAACTCGTGTCGATTGCCCGGCAGCAATTTGTCCATGCGCTTTACCCAAGCCTCAACCTCGGCGCGGTCAAATACGTCGTTCAGACTCAACATGCGCGAGCTATGTTCGACTTTTTGAAAACCACCTTTTAGTTCGTTACCGACTCGCTGAGTTGGGCTAGTCGGATCGATTTGTTCTGGGTGCTCGGCTTCAAATGCCTTAACTTCAGCTATCAGCCCGTCGTAGACGGCATCGCTGACACTAGGCGCGTCCAGCACATGATATTCGTAGCTGTATTTGTTTAATAGCGCCAGTAGTTCCCCATAACGCTTGGCATCAGGCGCGGGCATCTATCGCCTTTCGATACAAAATATAAAGGTATGCGACACTGAAAATGATAGCTAGTATGTTGAGCATTTGCAGCACTACCGGCATCAGCGGCAACCAAGCCAAAAACTCTAGTTTTGTTAGCGAGATGGCGAGCAAGGCTACGCCGCTGTAAATCACCGAAACAAATAGCCCTAGCCATAGCAGGCGAACCAAAAGTGGTAAGCGTCGGCCAGAGACAACTTCGCGTGCCGAGCGAAACGCGGCCATAGGATAAGTACCCGGGATAGTCGCTATAACGAGCGCAAAAACCGTACGCGTCATCCAGTAGAGTGACAAAGCTATCAGAAGAACATCCACTACAAAGATTACAGAGGCTACGAGCAAGTTCGATAGTACTCCACTGGTCGATGCTGCCGAGGTGACAAGAACAGCGATAGCGAGCGGTATCATTTGTGCCAGCCCCAGCAGAGCCAGACAGACGACAGAAACTATCGGACTACCTGCGTTATACAGTCCATCGCGAACTGTTACTACTGTTTTTGCAACTACATGACGCAGTAACCAGATAGCCGCCAACGCTGTCAGCAGATATACGAACATGACGTAGATCTTTTGACCTTCACCTTGTGCCGAGTTTAGTGTGCCGTCGATAACCGTCAGGTACAGTGTCGAGACGTCGCGCACCCCACTACCAAATGTCGTTCCGAACAATCCGGCCATAGCCTCGCGCAGGTCGGTATACTGAGTCTGTTGCTGAGCCCCAACCATGAGCAGAGCCAAAGTTAT
>CBRAFJ010000097.1:0-2555 GCA_967755195.1 uncultured bacterium
ATCGTAACAGGGGCCAGGTTACAAGAGCACCGGGTTATTTCGCGAACAAATCTTTTAGGTTCGTGAGCTCACTAGGCAGGACAACCAACGTTTTCTGGCTAGGTTCGACTGAAATTTTTTCCAGTGTTTGGAGCGTACGAATGTTAATACCGCCAGGAATTTTACTGAGCATCGCTGCGGCGTCTGCAACCGACTGTGCAGCGGCTTTTTCACCTTCGGCAGTGATAATAACAGCGCGGCGTTCACGTTCGGCCTCGGCTTGTTTGGCCATGGCACGCTTCATGTCTTGCGGCAGCTCTATGTTCTGAATTTTGACATTCTCAACATCGATACCCCATTTGTCGGTTTCACTATCTACGATCTCTTTGATTTTTTGGCTAATTTCTTCACGCTTACTGAGAAGTTCGTCCATGTCAGCGTTACCAGTAACATCACGTAGGGCCGCTTGAGCAAACTGACTAGTAGCGTAGATGTAGTTGGTGGTTTCTAGCATTGCTTTGCTGGCGTCGATCACACGCAGGTAAACTACAGCGTCAACACCGACAGTGACGTTGTCTTTAGTGATGATTTCCTGCTTTGGTACGTCGATAGGAGTTGAGCGAACATCAACGCGCATTAGCTTCTGGAAAATCGGAATGACTATACGCAGACCAGGCTGGCGAATACCAGTAAAACGTCCCAGAGTCAGGACGACGCCGCGTTCGTATTGGTTAATAACCTTTATGCCGCTTAGTACAAAAATACCTAGTGCGATGATGAGAAAAATCATAAATTCCATGGTAACCTCCGGTTTATACCTCTAGTATAGCCTAAAAGTGAGGCTTAGAACTGCTTAAGGTAGTTCGTCGAAAAGCTGGTCTGGATTTTTTCGCGAGCCGTGAAGCGTTCTTCGGCTAGACCTACTAGTTTTTCAACCAACATGGTGCCCGAGATACCCTTTTGACGCCAGTTGTGAGCATACAGACCACCTGGCATCGGGTTTACTTCGTTAAAGTAAACCACGCCGGTTTTACCGTCTATCAGCATGTCGACGCGAGCAAGCCCGGTACAACCTAGTGCTCGGTAAACGTCGAGGCCAACCTTTTCGGCGGCAGCGTACAGGTCTTTTGGCAAATCGGCCGGAATCTTGCTGTAACCCTGAGCGCCACTTTTACCACTACCCTTGCCTTTACCTTTTTTGCCACCCTGCATGTATTTGGTATCAAAGTCGAAGAAGTCTTCTGAACTCACCATTGGTTGTTCTAGATAAGCTGGTGTTAGCTCTTCATTGCCCATTATCGGCAGCGTGACTTCTATCAGGTTCTGGACGGCTTCTTCGACCAAAACTTTATCGTCATAGTGAGCGGCTACCTCTAGGGCATTCTGTAGATCTTCTTTTTTGGTAACACGACTGATACCGATGCTTGACCCAGCGTGAGCCGGTTTCACGAACAACGGGTATTTCAGTGGTCTTACTAGTTCCAGCACGCCCTCTGGGTTAGAGACCAGCCGCTCTGACGGAAACCAAACCCATTTGTTGGTTGGGACTTTTTGTGTCTCGGCAACCTGTTTAGCTAGCGCCTTGTCCATAGCTACGCTACTGGCCGCTACACCACAACCAACATATGGCACGCCGGCCATGTCGAGCAGACCCATTAACGCGCCGTCTTCGCCGTAGCTACCATGCATGACTGGAAAAACTATGTCTATTTTCTTGCTGATAACTTTGCCAAATTTGCCGGTTTTCGACATAGTCAGACCACCATCAAACTGAGCAGAAGCCCTAGGTGCCTTTTGTACAAAAGTATCAACAGCGCCACTTCGATATAGCGAAACATCTTTTAGTTTGTCATCCCAAAACCAAGCGCCATCTTTAGCTATGTACAGTGCCTCGACGTTGTATTTACGCGTTAGTTCCAGTGGTTTTATAACGCTGGTTAGCGCTGAAATGATAGAGACGTCGTGCTCAGTTGAACGGCCGCCAAAGATGACAAGGATTGTTTTCATATCTTTATCATACCTGCCTTAAGCGTAATTGTCAGTCCAGTCGTTTTGCAGCATACACACGTCGCCAGCCGCTAGGAACTGATCTAGACCGGTATAAAACTGCAATGGGTGATGTTCAACTCGTACTTCACCTTTATAACCCGCCTCACTCAGACCATGCTGTATGTATTCGGTAACAGAGTTTTTCATCAAAACTACTAGGTCGGGCTTGGCGCCAGCTATTAACTTTCCAGCCTGTATGTGGACCTGCTCGGTTTCCTCACCCTGATCAACCAAACCCGGCGTGACATATATTTTGCGCCCCGCGTCTAGTTCGCCTAACAGTTCGGTACCAGCCTTTATTCCCTCTATATTGCCGTTGTAGGCGTCATCGATAACCCAACCGCCAGACAGTGGATATGGTTTCATGCGGTGTTCGTAAGGCACGGTTTTAGCGATTCCCGCCTCGACCTGTTTTGGACTAAGGCCGAGTTCCAGGGCAATAACTGCTGCTGCCGACAACACACCGACCAAGTGCTTACCCAATAAGCCGCTGTGTAGCTTTAGGGTCTGGCTGTCATTGCTAAGTT
>CBRAFJ010000098.1:0-2535 GCA_967755195.1 uncultured bacterium
CAACCAGCGTGCTCTAGCTGCCGGTGAACTGCCAAACCCACGGGTTGTGGCTGCAAACCGCAAAACTATCGCCCGCGTTCTGTTGGTTCTAAGTGAGAAAGTAAACGAAACGTCGAAAGAAGGAGAGGCGTAATGGCTAAGAAAATTACCGGCGTCGTGTCTAGCGACGTTCGTGACAAAACTATCACCGTTACAGTGACTCGTCGTGAGACACACCCTATTTACGGAAAACAGTACACTGTTACCCGTAAATACACTGCACACGACGAAAAGAACCAGGCTCATGTGGGTGACCGCGTTGAGATCCTAGAGGTTCGTCCTATTAGCAAGACTAAGAGCTGGAGCCTGAACAAGGTTCTAGAAACTGGTCACGCAGCTATTGAGATCAAAGAGGTAGAGGCCTAATATGATCCAGCAAGAATCACGTCTGAAGGTTGCCGACAACAGCGGTGCAAAGGAAATCCTTTGTATCCGTGTCCTCGGTGGCACTCGCCGTCGTTACGCTCGCGTTGGTGACATCATTGTTGCCAGCGTAAAAGACGCTAACCCTAGTGGTAACGTCAAGAAAAAGAGCGTCGTGAAGGCAGTTGTCGTCCGTACAACCGACCGTATCCAGCGCAAAGACGGCTCTACTATCCGTTTCGACGAAAACGCAGCCGTTATCATCAACGACGACAAGAACCCACGTGCAACACGTGTGTTCGGTCCAATCCCACGCGAACTGCGTGAAGCAGGCTATGCCAAGATCATCAGCCTAGCACCGGAGGTACTCTAGTATGGCTATGCGTATCAAAAAAGGTGACCTAGTAAAGGTCATCGCTGGCGCCCACAAAGGCAAGACTGGCAAAGTTGTTTCAACTAACGCAGCAAAACAGCTAGTCACGGTTGAAAAGATCGGCCTAGTAAAGCGTCACGTTAAACCAACCCAGATTAACCCACGTGGTGGCACTAAAGAAATCCACCGCGGCCTACCAGCTGGTTCAGTAGCCCTAGTTACTGACGAAGCCAAAGGCACAACTAGCCGTATAGGCTACAAACTAGGTAAAGACGGTGCGAAAACCCGTGTTGCCAAGAACTCAGGAAAGGAGATCAAGTAATGGCGAAAACTACTACCGCTACTCAGCCTCGTCTGAAAGCACTGTACAGCGACAAACTTGTCTCTGAACTGAAAAGCGAACTAGAACTAGCTAACGTTCACCAGGTTCCAAAACTGGAAAAGATCGTTGTTTCTGTCGGTATCGGCAAAAACAAAGATGACAAGCGTCACCACGAACTAGTTGCAACAACTCTACGTAAGATCACTGGCCAACAGCCGGTTGACCGCATGGCAAAGAAATCTATTGCAGGTTTCAAAATCCGTGCTGGTATGAACCGCGTTGGTGTCAGCGTAACCCTACGTGGCGCTCGTATGTACGAGTTCCTGGACCGCCTGATCAACGTTGCTCTGCCACGTGTCCGTGACTTTCACGGTGTTGGCGCAAAAGGTTTCGACCGCCAGGGTAACTACAACCTAGGTATCGTCGAGCAGTCTATTTTCCCAGAACTTACATTCGAAGACACTCAGCTACTGCACGGTCTGCAGATTACCTTTGCTATCAGTACTCAGGATGCAGCACACAGCCGCGCACTGCTCGAGAAATTTGGTATACCGTTCGAGAAAGGAGACCGACGCTAATGGCCAAAAAATCAATGGTCGCTCGTGACCGTAAACGTCAGAAAATGATCGCAAAGTACGCCGCAAAGCGTGCCGAGCTAAAAGCCGCAGGTGACCTGGAAGGTCTACAGAAACTACCACGTAACGCCAGCCCAGCTCGTTGGAAGAACCGTAGTAGTGTCAGTGGCCGCCCACGTTCATACATGCGCAGGTTCGGTCTCGACCGTATCTCGTTCCGCGAATACGCAAGCAAGGGTGAAATCCCTGGTGTTACTAAGGCAAGTTGGTAGGAAAGGAGAAACAGAATATGTCACTACAATCAACTGACCCAATCGCTGACCTCCTGACCCGTATCCGTAACGCTATCATGGCTGGCAAGACCGAAGTTCGTGTCCCTGCAAGCAAAATGAAGCTAACGGTTGCCAAGGAGCTACAAAAAGCCGGTTATCTCGCTGCCGTAACTAGCGAGAAAGGTACTCCTCGCGACACTCTGGTTATTACCATCGTCGAGCCAGGCAAGAACCCAACCATCAACGAGATCCAGCGCGTCAGCAAGCCTGGTCGCCGTGTCTACGCCGGTGTTACCGAGATCCCTAAGGTCAAATACGGCCGTGGTATCCTTCTGGTTAGCACATCAAAAGGTGTTATGACTGGCCAGGAAGCTATAAAGCAGCGCCTCGGTGGTGAACTACTACTAAAGGTTTACTAGTAAGTAATAAGGAAATATATAAATGAGTCGAATCGGAAAACTACCAATTCAGATTCCGTCCGGTGTGACAATCACGGTCGACTCTGGCAACGTGACCGTTAAAGGTCCAAAAGGTGAACTAACTCAGTTCATTACGCCAGACGTCATCGTAGCTGTCGAGGATGGTGTCCTA
>CBRAFJ010000099.1:0-2495 GCA_967755195.1 uncultured bacterium
ACTTGGGAGAGTTTTTAGTTTTTTACGCAGTGCGTCGTTCATAGGCTATAGTGTACACGAAAAACACATCTACCCCTTGTCATACCACTTGAGGTAGCTTGTTTTTTGTGGCAAATATATTGACATATGTGACTTTTTGTGTTAATATAAAAACATCCTCAGTGAGGTGGGAGGCGAACAAGTCAGACAGCGGTGCAGTTCGGCTGTCCCACCCTGATACTACTCGCCAAACTCCCCGAGCCACTCGTGAGGCGCCAACATTCTTGGCTAAACGAGTCTGACCGCTCTTTTATGTCGATCAGACATTACTAAAAACACCCTGGATCCGTCTGGGGTGTTTTAGTTGCTCTGTCGGCGAAGTGTTAGCGCACCCAACAGTATAGAGCCGACCACAAACATGCCAACAACCGCAACATTCCACCAGGCTTCACTGCTCAGATCAGTTTCCGTCACAACGCGATTCAGCGCATCAACAGCGTAGGTCAACGGCAGCCAGTAGGCGATAGCTTCTAGTAGGTCGGGTAGTTTTTCTAGCGGGACTAGTAGTCCACAAACTAGTATTTGCGGAAGGATGAGCGCCGGCATGAACTGGACTGCCTGAAACTCGGTGCGAGCAAATGCACTGACTAGTAGCCCGAGTGCCACGCCGAGTAGGGTGTCGACCAGTGCCACTAGGACTACAAACCATTGCGGCCCGGCTACATCTAGACCCAGCAAATATATTGCCACGCTGCTGGTTAGTAGCGACTGCAGTATGCCAAAAATACTGAACGCCAAAGCATAGCCCAGCACAACGTCCAACTTACCAACGGGCGTCGCCATCAACCGCTCCAGCGTGCCACTAACTCGTTCACGCAGCGTCGTTATGCTGGTGACCAGAAACATAACAACGAATGGAAAAACGCCCAGCATTGCTGGCCCAACCGAATTAAAAACGCGCTCGTTGTCACTAAAAACCCACCATAGCAAACTGATGAGTATGCTCGGCACAACCAACATTAAGGCAATAGTACGGTGATCGTGCGCTAACTGCTGCAATATACGTTTGGTTGTAGCTAACGTTAGTTTCAGGTGGTACATCTATTTGCCCTCCCGGATCATTTTTATGAACGCGTCTTCAACACTGCGCGTGTTGCTATTTTTTAGTAGCGCGGTTTTCGTGTTGTTCCAAAGTATCTGACCTTCGCGCATCAACACCAGGTTTTCGCAGCGCTCAGCTTCGTCCATAACATGGCTCGACACCAACAGAGTTCGTCCAGACGCAGATAGATCACCGAATAACCCCCATAGGTCGTCACGCAGTACCGGGTCGAGGCCAACAGTCGGCTCGTCCAATATCAGAAGTTCTGGGTCACCTAAAAGCGCAATAGCCAGACTGACTCGAGCTCGTTGACCACCAGACAGCGTGTCAACAACCTGTTTTGCTTGCGGCACCAACTGCACCTGTTCGATAACTTTCATGACATCTGACTTTGAGACTCGAGCGATGCTAGCGAAATAACGCAGATTTTGCTCGACAGTTAGGTCACCGTAGACCGATGGCGACTGCGTAACGTAGCCGATATTCCTACGCAGCTGTCTATGACCAGCTCGCAGACCCAAAACCGTCAGATCGCCGGCAGTTATTTTTTGGACTCCGACTATTGTACGCATCAGCGTAGTCTTGCCTGATCCACTCGGACCTATTAGCCCGACTATCATTCCTTTCGGAATAGAAAAGGAAATATCACGCAGAATAGGGTTTTTGTTTTTCACCACTGACAGCTTGTCAGCAACTATTGCATCCATAAGCGCATTATAGCGCTATTTTATGATTTCGCGTAAGCCTCGGACAGCTGGCGGTACGCTTTAGTTGTAAAGGCAAACAACACCAAGCCCATCATAACCATTGACGCCAACAGGAACACTAGAGCGATACCACGTGCATCACCGGAACCGAGCAACCAGCCAAACATCGACTTGCCCTCTTCGGTCTTCATGTACGGTATCAGCCCGAACTGCGCTATCGGACCAATGATGAAGGCGCTTATCGGTGCGGCGCCCGCTTCTAACGCCATCGCTAGGCCAAAGACTCGTCCCTGACGTTTTAGCGGCACAACGCGCTGTAGTATCGTCTGTTCGGCCGCCTCAGCGACAGGCATCAGTGTCATAAATACCCACATGCCTAACGCATATAGCCACCACCATTCACGGATAGTGAACATAGCACCGAGAATAGCCACGGCTACGTTGATGAGTAGCAATGTCCGCAGCGGGCTCTTGCCTAGACCGAACTTAGCGACAACCAGTCCACCGATGATGAAACCAGTGCTCGTTACACCCAGTATTATTCCCCACCACTCAACAGAAAACAGAGTTAGACCGTACGGGTCCATCAGAGCCATAAAGACACCGCCGGTTAAATAGGGATACTGGAAACCAAAAGTGTCAAAGGTGAAACCTCCCCAAATCGGACCGATGATTCGCGCTAAGCTGGCCAGAGACTGAGCGACACC
>CBRAFJ010000100.1:0-2415 GCA_967755195.1 uncultured bacterium
GGTTTCTGCTGTCCTCGCTGACGACTACTGCACCTTCCTGCCAGTTGAAGGCGGAGCCCCAGGTGAGTCTAGCCCCGCTCCGCTACCTCCGCCTGACAACCAGAATCGACCAGACGGACCCGCCTTGGCGTAGAGCAGAGGTCTGCTTGAATGACGGCGACTTCATCGTCCGTTGTTCGACTCTTTTTGAAGGCGACAGTGCGTTAACCCGCCCACGAACCCAAGTCACTGAGTGGAAGTCTCTCCTGCTGGATTCTGGTACGTATGAGGCCCGCCTCGTGGTTTCTGATTCTAAAAATTCCTGCACCGCCCGCCAGACCGTCGAAGTCCACTGAAGCCGCGCCGATTTCAAAACTTGTGTCAAGTTTTTTCGTTTAAAAACTTATCAAGAGTGGCACGCGTGGAGCGGCGAACGTTCCCTCCAGGGGAGTGGGCAGTCACTTTGCGCCGTAAAGTGGCGGACGCGCTGAGACCGTCTCTTGCAGTCACTGAGCGTAACTACGCCTGTTACTTTCATAGCACCACTCTGCTACGTACGTAGCACCCATGAACATGCAACCAAATGGTTGCTCCTATCGTCTGTCGATGGGAAGGGTGTAGAGTGGCTACATGGTGCGCGTAGCACCTGTGCTACAGAGAATTGTGGCGACGGCGTTACTACGGTTTCGGACTATCCGGTTTAGTAGTATTCGGTAGATTGTTTAGCTGTAGGAACGGCTAGCTACCAGAGTGAATCTAGTAGCTAGCCGTTAAGTGGTAGGAACGCTGGGGATATAGGCGAAGTTGGCAGTGCTTGTGTATTCAGAGCTAAATCGATTGCCACCACACAAGTAACGCGGCTATTACGCCGACAGATACGCCTATAAGGAACGCGACAGGCACGCCTACATGAATTCACCAACTAACAGCTTCTCTAGAGCTATCAAGCTTCCATTGTAGGTCGTGCATATCCCATAGTAGGGCGCCTTCTTCAGTCTGAGCGGGCGGTTGACGAAATTGGTTCGGTCTTGCTCCCATTGGGCTTCTCCCTTCAGAGCAGAATTAGCAACAGCATGAACGCGACATAGACGGCGAGAATCAGGGTCACTGGGCGAATCATGCTTTCCTCCGGCGAATCCACGTGATGACAGCGGCGAGAATGCCGAGCCAGAACGGCGTATGGTCAGTCACGCTTTGTGCTCCGTTAGCCATGCATCGATGATAGAGTCAGACTTACGAGGAGTCTCGCTGAGTGTCGGTTGTGGTTTGGGTTTCGGTGCGTCTTTGCCATCTACTTTTAGAATTTTGCCGTCCTTCATGGTGACACTTGCAAACCATTTACGGTCATACTCCGTAGGTCCGACAACACAGAATGTTCCATTCGCTTGATACTCCTCGCCGAAGTAGCTCGTTTCACGGTAGCGCAACGGTTGGCCAATGGATTCGCGGAGTGCCTTTTTGGATTTGTAAAGAGCAGCCATCATACGGATATCCCCCTTATCTAACGTGAATAGTACCGTCTACGATGTAGCGACGTAATTCTAGCCAAGTGATAGATGCAGTCTTGCTGTTGTCGGTGGACGAATAGACAACAGCTTGAGAGGTGACAGACACGACTCGCCATGCAATTTCACAAAGACGGTTGACACTGTTAGTCAACAGTAGTGTCTGACCCACTTGCGGGTGCGGAATGTTCCGAGCCATCAGGCGGGCTCCGTAAATCCGCAGGCCTTCAAGAACCGCTTGCTGTCAAACCGTGGATTGAAATGAGAGAACAGCAGAATGAACGCTTCGGCAGTCCAGACGGCGCGCGTATAGTCAGTTGACAGGTTTCCATCTTCTTCGGTTGAGACTTCAATGGGCGTCATGTTGAACGCTTCACTGGCCCATAATGGAAATGTGTGTGTCCAAGTGCCAAGCTTGATAGCTGCGACCATTTCGGCCGCGTGTTGAAAGTGCATCTTAGTGATAGGCATTTTACTTTCTTCCTTTCTTTCCGAATTCCATACCGCAGTTACGGCAGCGATACCACTTGAGAAGGCCAAGCTGGCCAAGTAGTATCAACAATCCTCCGCACAATCGACACTTACGCATACGCTAGTCCTCCGTATCGTCGTCCAAGTCACCGATAGGTATCCACTGATGGCGAGCATGCTGCTTCGTCATACGTGGATGTAGACGTTTCCAGACGTGCCAGATAATCGCCTGAAACGTTGCAGGTTCGAGCGAGAGTCTACGTGCAACGTCAAGGTAGACTTGAGCGAACACAGCGTAAGGGGTCCAGCTTAATCCGCGTGAGAACATGACATCATTCATTGCGGCTTGCGCAGCATGACCGTCTACGGTGACGACACTCCAATCGCCCGCAAGATTGCACGCGAATGACGCGACCTTAGGCCCGTAGGGGAAATAGGGCGTTATCTGTCCGGACCTATC
>CBRAFJ010000101.1:0-2370 GCA_967755195.1 uncultured bacterium
AAGTAGTCGTATGCGAACGAGGCTCTGGCTGGAGGAGTGTTGACTGTGCAAATACTGAAACCAGATGCAGTTCGGGTGACGTAGTACTGGGTTTGGCCAGCTCCTTCATTTACCGGACTGACAATAACGCGTGGGATGATGCTGAATTTCACGGCAAAGTTGATGGTCGCAAAACAGCCAGGAGTAGGGTTGTTGCCGGTGTGGATAGTTACGGTTCCTGATGTATCTGACCCGGCTACCTGGGCCGTACCGCCGCTACCTAGGACTGCAGCGTTTATGTCGCGCCTAGGTGGTGGACCGGTAAAGCTGATGTGGTTCGGTATTTCTAGCACGGCGTTACCGCTCATGACCAAGCGAGTGACTGTTATTTGTGAAGCGGTTATCGGTCCGCTGAATGACGCGCTACCTGCAACGTTTAGATCGCGCATGGTCGTGCTGCCTTGTATGGCAGTGTTGGTTGCGACCTGTAGGGTGTTTATCTGGGCAGTTCCTAGGTTGGACGTACCGGCAACGGTGATGTTTGGTGTTGTGACGCTACCACCGGTCTGGAAGTTTCCAGCGACATTTAGGTCGCCGCGCATCAGGGTCTGTCCGGAAATGATGGCGCTACCCTGAATGTTTAGTGTCTGAGCGGAGTCACCAACCGAAACGTCGGTTGTCGCCAGGTCCTTTAGGTCCTCGGCAGTTAGTTCTTTGTTAGCGATACTGCTCGGAGTCTCGGCCTTTTTACTGTTCAGGTAGTTAACAACAGTTATGGCACCGGCGACGGCTATCAACAGTACAAAACTAAGGAAATAGACGTTTACGGCTCGCCATAGTTTCTTTATGGGCGAGACTTTTTTCTCGGCTGGCTTTTCCGGCTCAACACCAACGCCGTCCTTTTCTAGGTCGTCCGGCGTTCGGCTCAGGGCATCACTAGGAGCCTGCGTCGATGATGGCTCACTCGCAGGGGCTTCGTCTTGTTTCTTGTCGGGTTCCATATGGCTATGTATTTTTTGTTATTATGCTTACGCTCTAGCTTACTACACGGCTACGCTTTTCGCCACTAGTCAACCGGGTGTTAATATAGTTGTAACGCTTATGCAAAAACGGAGACTCAGGAGCAGGGGGAAAGTTGCGGTGCTTGCTGTGCTGGCTGTTTTGGCCGGCTCTACGACCGTGTTCGCGACCAGCTCCAGTCCTAACTATCAGGTGACAGACACATCGTTTAATGCCGGAATATTAGATGGTTGTTCAACGTCGTATTGCGCCAAAGCAAGCATGGGTGAACTGGTCGTCGGTAACAGCACCGAAGGCACTCATACTGCGACATTCGGTGCTGCGACTGGCGGCGAGCCACTTCTGGAAGTCATCGTTGAACCTGGTGAGTCTAACCTGGGTACGTTAACTAGTGAAACTACCGGTACGTCGACGGCGATAGTAAAGATACGTAACTACCTGAGCAATGGCTACGTACTTCAGCTGACAGGCGATCCGCCAAAATACGGCAATCATATGCTTGCGACGCCGAGCACGCCAACAGCATCTACTCCGGGAACAGAGCAATTTGGCATAAATATCGTTGATAACAGCACGCCAAATATAGGCGCTAGCCCCGCCCAAGAGCAATCGTCCGAGTTCGGCCACGGTTTTGCTGAAACTAACTACGCTAGCGCCAACCAGTTTATGTATACCAGTGGTGATAATATCGGCCGCAGCCTGACGTCTTCTGGTCAGACGAACTACACCATCAGTATCATAGTCAACATATCGAACAGCACACCGGCCGGCAAGTACACCGGTGATTACGCTGCTGTTGTAGTGCCTGTGTACTGATATCTGTTAAATATGAATTCTTTTTAATAATGTTGTGGATAACTCATTTGTTGCTATTGCTTTTACTGTCCCGCTAGTGCTAAAATTCGCGTGTATCCCCTATCTTTTTAGGGAACAAAAATAAAAAACACATAAATGGAGATATACGTAATGTATAAACTCAAGTCAATCGCTCGGCGGAGTACTGCTCTCGGTGCGGCTTTTGCTGTTTTGGCAACAGCAGTCATACCGGCGGCACCAGCCTTCGCTGACGCGTTGAACCCGTTGACCGACCGTAGTCTGACACTTTCGAGTGGCGCACCTGGTTGGGACGACATGGACGGATCGGGTAATACGACATACGCACCACCAAACAGTGGTGCAAACGGTCGAAAAACCGGTAACACATTCGCCTTCAAGGTGAGCACTAATACTACAGGTACTGGAACTAACGACCCGATAAAGGATATAACCTTCCAGTACTGCACGAAGCCGGCTGGTGACTGCCTGGCACCTGGTAATAACGGCTGGGCAGGTGCAGCTCCAGCGGCGACACGTAATGACAACGGGTCAACC
>CBRAFJ010000102.1:0-2367 GCA_967755195.1 uncultured bacterium
AAAGTCGAAAACCACCAGCTACTAAAGCTGGCCTACGACACCTACCTAGCCAACGCTCGTCTATCTAGCGCTACTACAAAGCAGCGTGGTGAAGTCCGCGGTGGTGGTAAAAAGCCATGGAAGCAGAAAGGTACTGGACGTGCGCGTTTCGGTAGCTCTCGTAACCCTATCTGGCGCGGTGGTGGTGTAGTATTTGGTCCACGCGGAAACGAAAACTACACTCTAAAGCTTTCAACAACTAGCAAGCGCGTTGCACTTCGCCAAGCGCTGACTCTAGCTACCAAAGCTAAAAAGATCCACGTTCTAGAGGTAACAACAACTGGTAAGACTAAAGAAGTCGCTGAGTTCCTAACAAAGAACAAATTTGACCGAAAAGTCCTACTAGTTGTAGACGCAAAGACTCCAGAGCTTATCCGTGCAACTCGTAACATCGAGAACTTGCTACTGGTAAGCGCAAAGTACCTGAGTGTCTTCCACATCTTGAACGCTGACTCTATCGTTCTGTCACCAAAAGCCGTTGCAGTTGTCAACGAATGGCTAGCGGTTGCAGACAAAAAGGAGGCTAAATAATGTTAGTCCTAACCCCACGCGTATCTGAAAAGGCCTATGGCCTACACCAAAACGGTACTTATGTGTTCAACGTCCCGATGAGCGCAAACAAGGCCGAAGTCGTTAAGGCTCTGAAAGAGCAGTACGACGTAGTTGCTAAAGACGTCCGTCTGGTCATCCAGAACGGCAAACCAGTCCGCACTGTTCGCAACAAGCGCCAGATGCCAACTACAAACCTACGTACTAAAACCAAGAAAGCATATGTGTCCCTAGTCGAAGGCGCGAGCTTGAACCTCTTTAACGAAGAGGGTGAGGAGAAGAAGTAATGGCATTGAAGCAGTACAAACCAACGACTCCAGGTCGTCGCGGTATGACAAGTCAGGACTTCTCTGACATCACAACTCGCAAGCCGCTCAAAAGCCTGATAAAGGCCAAAAAGAGCAACGCTGGACGCAACAACCAGGGCCGTATCACTACTCGTCACCGTGGTGGTGGTGTAAAGCAGTACTACCGTCTGCTCAACCACCGTCTCGCACCTGGCACTGTTGCCACTGTCGAGCAGATTGAATACGACCCAAACCGTAGTGCACGTATCGCACGTATCCGTGACCAACACGGTCTATACCACTACGTTATCGCTGACCGTAACATGAAAGTCGGCACAAAAATCACCAGTGGCGAAGAGGCCGCAGTCGAGCAGAGCAACCGTCTGCCGCTTGCAAAGATTCCTACTGGTACCCAGATATACGCTATCGAAATGCAGCCTGGTAAGGGCGGACAAATGGTTCGTTCTGCTGGCACCAAAGCACAGCTGATGGCAAAAGAAGGTGACTACGCTCAGGTCAAACTACCTTCAGGCGAAGTTCGTAAATTCCGCCTAGAATGTATGGCTAGTATCGGTACCGTTGGTAACGAACAGCACCAGAACGTCAAGATCGGTTCAGCTGGTCGCAAACGCCGTATGGGTATCCGCCCATCCGTCCGTGGTGTCGTTATGAACGCCGCAGACCACCCACATGGTGGTGGTGACGGCGGTCGTCACGGTTCTGGTAAACCACCACGTACTCCGTGGGGTCAGCTGACACTGGGTTACCGTACCCGCCGCCGCAAAGATGTTAGCGGCATGATAGTAAAGAGTCGCCATGATGCGAAGAGGAAGAAGTAGGCTATGAGTCGATCATTGAAAAAAGGTCCATTCGTTGACTTCAAGCTCGCTAAGAAAGTGGCGGCGCTTGGTCCAGACGATCGTACCGTTATCAAGACGTGGGCACGTGCAAGTACTATTACACCAGAAATGGTTGGTCGTACTATCGCTGTTCACAACGGTCGTATGCACGTACCTGTATACATCTCGGAAAACATGGTTGGTCACAAACTCGGTGAGTTTAGCCCAACCCGTAAGTTCCGCAAACACGGTGGAAAGGATAAGAAATAACAATGGCTGAAAAAACTACACGTGCCGTAGCTAAGGGTGTTTCCCTAGCTCCACGCAAGGTTAGCCTTGTTGCTAGTCTGGTTCGCGGTCGTACCGTAGCCGACGCACTAGTTATCCTTGAACACACCCCAAAGCGCGCAGCAAAGATAGTTGCTAAAACTATCAACAGCGCCAAAGCAAATGCAGTTAACACCCACGGCATTCAGGCTGATGACCTAGTCATCGACACCCTGACTGTAACTGCTGGTCCACGCCTAAAGCGATTCAAACCAGCTGCAATGGGTCGTGCACTGCCATTCCAGAAGAAAACTAGCCACATTACTGTCGTTGTCCGTGGCCAGGAAAAGCCTAAGAAGAAGCCAGCAGCTAAAACTGCTGAGAAG
>CBRAFJ010000103.1:0-2335 GCA_967755195.1 uncultured bacterium
CGGAGTAGTTGCTAGGCGTAACGGTGTAGTTGTCGAAGAATTTGGCGTTGGTTTCCCGCCGCTGGCTTGGGCTAAACGTGTAAAACGCAGCATTCTCGGCGACAACGTGCTATTTTCTGTAAACTGGCTGCCTCTGGGTGGTTTTGTGAAACTTCAGGGCGAACACGACGCAGCTGATAAAAAGGGTGACTACGGCGCGGCCAATCTGTGGGTAAAGACGAAAATCTTGCTCGCTGGTGTGCTAGTTAACTGGGTAACAGCTGTAGTTATATTTAGCGGACTGGCTCTGACTGGTCTGCCTAAGATCATCGACAACCAGTACACGGTTGCTAGTGATACTACGGAGGTACGTAAACCAGTCACCATCGCGAGTGTTGGCGATAGCTCGCCTGCCGAAACAGCTGATCTGAAAAAAGGCGACGAGATTCTTCGTTTCGCCGGCCAACCACTGAATGAACCAGGTGACCTAACTCGCTATGCAGAGCAATATCGAGGCCAGAAAGTTGAAGTCATTTATAGCCGCGAGGGTAGCGAGCGTGTAGCGACTGTCGAACTTCGTAAAGATAACGAAGGAGGCAAAGGCTACTTGGGTGTCGGTGCTAACCAACGCACGACATATCGCTCGACATGGTCTGCACCAATAGTCGGCGTTGCTCTAACTGGTCAGCTAACTGCCGTGACATTCCAGGGTCTGGGCGACATGTTGGCAAAACTAGCTACAGGAGTAGCTGACAAGCTAAGTTTTGATGGACAGACTCGTGAAAGCGGCGGCGAAAAACTGAACGAAGTCAGCAGTGGAGTTGCTGGACCGCTAGCAATACTTGGCATCTTGTTCCCGTCGGCTCGTGAGGCCGGAATCAGTTCGCTGCTGTTTATGACAGCTCTTATATCTCTTGCGCTGGCGGTGATGAATGTTCTACCTATCCCAGCGCTCGACGGCGGTCGGTGGTTCGTAACTATGCTGTTTAGACTGATGAAAAAACCGCTCGGCAAGGACCTGGAAGAAAAGATTCACGGTACAGGCTTCATGGCTTTAATGGCACTCTTTGTGCTGGTGACAATTGCGGATGTCGGCAAGTTTGGGCAGTAGACTACGTAGCCTATTCGGCAAGTTTTTTGCCATCATAGGTGAATCGCTTTGGGTTTTATTCGCGTTTGTTCTCGTTTCGTTGCTAGTGGGCTGGGTCCTTGGTAGCCTGCTATTCCTAGAAAATATAGTCGACACAACGGTCGGGCAGTTACTCTTTGGCGGGATAATATATGCGCTCATAACGGTTCTAGTTGTACTTCCGTTATGGCTACGCGGGCGTCGCAAAAGGGTTGCCGAGACCCTGGGCCTGACGGAAAAGATCCAGGAAGACATATTGTGGAAACCATTTATTTTCTGGGGTATGTACATGGTGGCGACCATATTTGTCGGCGCGTTGCTGAGCTCTATGGAGTCAGTTTTGCCGTGGTTCGACGCCAACGAAGAGCAGGACGTAGGCTTTAGTAACCTGACGCATACATATGAATACGTTTTGGCTTTTATCGGCCTAGTGGTCTTGCCGCCAGTATTCGAGGAGCTGTTGTTCCGAGGCTACTTGTTCGGCAGGTTGCGAAAAAAAGTTGGCTTCCTGACTACAACCATAGTTGTTAGCCTGGTGTTCGGCCTGGTGCACATGCAGTGGAACGTTGGTGTTGACGTCGCGGTGTTAAGTGTATTTCTGTGTATTTTGCGTGAGCAGACCGGTTCTGTTTGGTACGGAGTAGTCCTGCACGCCATAAAGAATGGCCTGGCGTACTTTTTACTGTTTATAGCACCTCTTTTGGGGTGGCAAATGCTACAATAGTGGAGAATTATGCGAGTTACAGAACTATTTACCAAAACTAGCAAGACTGCGCCTGCTGACGAAGTTGCTAAAAACGCCCAGTTACTCATCCGGGCTGGATTTATCCATAAAGAAATGGCCGGAGTTTACGCGTACTTGCCACTAGGTTTGCGAGTTCTGGAGAACATCAAAAAAATTGTTCGCGAAGAAATGAACAGCATTCGTTCAAATGAACTGGTGATGACTACGTTGCAGCGTAAAGAGGTTTGGGAAAAAACTGGTCGTTGGGATGAAGAAGTTGTCGATGTTTGGTTCAAGACCAAACTACAGGATGATACAGAACTTGGCCTAGGTTGGAGCCACGAAGAACCTATCGTGGAAATGATGAAACAATACGTCCGTAGCTACAAAGATTTGCCAGTCAGTGTCTACCAGTTCCAGACTAAAATGCGTAACGAACTACGCGCCAAAAGTGGTATCATGCGTGGTCGTGAATTTGTCATGAAGGATATGTACAGCTTTCA
>CBRAFJ010000104.1:0-2275 GCA_967755195.1 uncultured bacterium
CTCCTTGCTTTACTCCAAGGTACTCGGAGCATCTGTGCAAAGTTGCTCCTAGTATATAC
Source organism: uncultured bacterium (assembly GCA_967755195.1). Lineage (GTDB taxonomy): Bacteria > Patescibacteriota > Saccharimonadia > Saccharimonadales > Saccharimonadaceae > CBRAFJ01. The sequence goes on from CBRAFJ010000104.1 coordinate 60, forward strand.
TGCGCTACAGTATGTATATTGTACTTTCAGCATAATTGTATAGAAACACTCGTCACTGTTTCTCCGCATCGCGGTCACACCCATTAAAGGCATGTGGCCCAAACGACTAGTATCACATCTGGTTGACAGGTACGGTTGGCTGGTTAACAGCCCCGGCATCTGGTGTGGCCGTCTGTCTATATTTCAGTTACCAAAAAGTGATCGTTCGAGCCTTTTATAGATACAGTTGCAGCCAAAATAGGTGATACGTAACACGAGTAGCCGATAATAGGTGTACCTACGCACTTTGAGCCATTTGTAGGTACAATGGAGCGCAGGCCCAATATCAGGCGGGCCAGGAAGCCGTTTCCGGTGTACATTACGCAGTGTACCTATAAATGGCTCACAGTGCGTAGGTATACCTATTTTTGGCTAATGCCCTTGAAATAAATACGATTTCCGGACTTTTTTTTCTTGTTTCGATTGTCCTGATCGTTACGAAAAGATAAGACATGATATTGGGGTGTCCTGATCGTTACGAAAAGATAATGCATGATATTGCGGCGGAATAAGCGATCATTGGCACCCCTAACAGTTCACATTCTCCCACTATCCCGAGTCCTGCCGAGTCAACCTACAGTATTTTCAAGCACAGCATCCAAGCCGGCCGAGTCAACCTAGAGTATCACCAAGCACAGCATTCAAGCACTGACCACTGGTATGAGGTTAGGGTTAGGATTCGGGTCAGAGGGTCGGCTTTGGGTGCCAAGCACAAAACCCCCGTACAGATTAACTATCAATCCACCCCTCTCATAATTGGATGTTTTTCTTTGTCATCCACCACATTATCACTCTGACTCAGAGGGTAGAGCCAACGATTCCTCAAACTGGAGGCCTACGTAGGTTCCAGTCCCAGTTGTGACGTCTTCTGTTCGTGTCTGTAGTTACCCTAAACTAAACTCGATACCATGTTTTCTCGTCGTTTTGTTATTACGTGCGTATGGTATATGGCTGTATCATACCAGCAGGGCACGCGTTGCGAACAATAGAGTTGTGCCACTTCTATACAGAACAAACCCAGGTACTTGCGAGTACAAACTCTTTGTCAAGACTACAGTAGTCACGGGTACGAGTAGTACTTTCTGAATCGCGAGTTTTTTGGGACCCAAGTACCCACGAAGTCGCGAGTAGCGAGTACCCGGGTACTCGCTATGTCATCCCCTGAAACACGTCGCCTATGCAGCATACAAGTATAATAGTGAAGTATAAAATCTGCAGGAAACCCATTCATGGTGATTTTTAGGACTTGCCGGCGTTACTTTTCGAATGGGTTTTCTTGTTGGGTTAAGCCAAACTCAGGTATAATACATGGTCAATTTGGTGCCAAGAACATGTACACACTAAAACCAAGTACCAATCACACGCCAGGACACCTGCCATTGGCCAGCCTTAACTCGCACCTGACCTGGGAGTGTGGAAAGCATTGTGACAACTGCCCTGGTGGATGCTGCATGTTCTCGTTGCGCTATCAACACTCCATTTGCTCACACAAGCTCGAACAAGGTCACGGGCACACGGATACTCTCGCTCAACCCGGGTACTCGTTTAGACGGGTACTTTCCTAAAATGTAGCCGCAAATAAGTGTTCGCGAGTACTCGGTGTCTGTGAGTATCCGCAGGGTACAGCTCTAGTGAACTAATATATATACTCACTTATGTATATACAAGGCTTTCCTTCAGAGTGTTCATAGTATGGATGGCGCAAGAAATACGGGTCAATATCTCGGCAGCAGCGCTGCATCCACAAAATGCACAGCAGCAGCAGGCGTCGTCATCTCTCTCGTCAAAAACTATCCGGGAAGGTTCGGACCCGAGGGGAAGAGGAGAAGACGTTTTATGCTGTAAGTTGAAGATTGAGCTGCTGTAAACGGCAAAAGTGAAAGATAGCTCAATCTAAGGTTTGTGGAAGGACGGAAGGATTGTTGAGAAGAGAGTTGTGGTTCCTATTTTCTGGTTAAGTACCAGTGACGCTCAGCAAGCAGTGCTTTCAGGATCGAGCAGCGATACAGAGAGGGAAGCTTGGCGGGGCAAGAGTATCACCATCACCGGAGAAATAAGTGGCGCTAGATTGATACACAGCCAGACCACTGGCGAGCGCCTCTCCCGTAGCTCCCTTGCTCCATTCGGCTATCACCGAGACTCGACGGTGACAAGTCTGGCGGGGTAGCAGAAAGGGG
>CBRAFJ010000105.1:0-2270 GCA_967755195.1 uncultured bacterium
CGACATGCACCCGTAGCTCAGCTGGATAGAGCGTTGGCTTGCGGAGCCAAAGGTCGTAAGTTCGAATCTTGCCGGGTGTACCACGATAAGTCCCCTACCGAAAGGTAGGGGCTTTTTCGTGGTCACGCCGCGCAAGATTTGAACTTAGCTTTTGCGAAGCAAAAGAAGTTCGGTGCAGCGAATGGAGCAAAAGAAAGCGCGTAGCATTTTCTTTTGTGAATGAGCGGAAGATCGGAACGAAGCGGAGAGATAATTGCCGGGTGTTACTTCTCAAACAAGCCTATTATCTCGCCAAACTCCGTCATCAAACTCTTAGAATCCCCTACCAGATTGCGCAAAAACTCACTTTCCCGCCTTCGAATCACATCTCTGCCTATCAGAAACAACATAACCAGATAAGGCGTCTGGGTACGTTCAGCTACAGAAAACAACTTATCGGCAAATGCAGTCACTTTTCTCTGCTGTGACGCGGTCAAGCGGTGCGGTGCAACTATCCGCAGCAAATAGACAGATATTAGTTTAGCTATCAGAAAAACGATGGTGAGCGGCAGTAATATGACTAGCAGTAGATACCACCAGGCACTAAAACTCATGCTGAGGAATATCATCAGCGCATAGCCAGCAACCAGTATTATGATGGCCATAAACTGCATAGGGTGCAGTAGTTTTTTCAGAATGATAGCACTGACGGCCCGAAAGGCTCGCAGTGATGCACTAGGCATGGCGTTTCCTGTGTAGCCTGAGCCACAAGACGCCTAAGCCTATCAGAACTAGACCAGCAATACCTACCCAGATGGCGTATTGACCACTCGTGGCCTGCAGTTTTGGAATCAACACGCCAACTATTTCCGAAGCAACCCTAGCGATGACGTTTGGTGCTGAAAACGACAAGCTAGATAATGCAGGTGTTGTTATCAAAACAACTACACTGGCTATCAACATACTTGCACCGACGGCTATTAAGCCAACCGCCCGCCGCGAAATGATCACGAACAGCGCCAGGAGCACAAAACCAGCTATAGCTGCCCAGTTCAGCGACCACAGCATGTTTAGAACCGTTGGTGTCTGTTTCAGTGTGCCGCGGTCGGCGGTCGGAAGCGCGAACGTATCACTGGTGGTTGTGTCGTCTGGCGCGACACTCGATGTCCGAACCGAGCCCATGACTGCCTGGGTGGCTTCTTTGGCGGTGACATATGACGGCAGACACATGTAAGTTACTAGCGCTTCTTCTGGTGGATATGGGTCATCCTGGCATTCAGGCAGGCTATTTATCTTGGCACCTAACCTCGTTTCTAGATTGCGGTAAAACAACTCTTGCTTGCCTGTCAGTTCCAGTGGAAAGTTCAGTTCTGGTTCTTTGCTGTCCAGCCAACGGTAAAAGTTATCTAGCGCCGGTTCGGCCAGTTTTTCCACCTCGTCTTTCGGTAGAGTGTCGGCAGTGACTTGGCGGATCAGTGCAGCGTCTATCAGGCGGTTGTCGGGAACCTTTTGGTTAACGGTGTTAGTGATAGCAGAGGCGATCACTTCGTCGCGTAGTGTGTCGTAGACCGTACTTTCGCGTAACCAGGACTTTGTCTTGTTCTGGTCTAGTACGGTCGAACTAAAACTGTAGTAGCTAATGGCGAACATGGCACTTAGTGTCATCAGGATGACCCACAGGGTTAGGGTAAATCCTCGCCAAACCTTCATATTAGTATTGTAACGCAAAATGAAAAAACGACCGCAAGGGCCATTTTCTCATTCTGGCGGAGAGAGAGGGATTCGAACCCTCGATGAGTTGCCCCATACACGATTTCGAGTCGTGCGCCTTCAACCACTCGGCCACCTCTCCGTAAATGTGCAGCCAGTATCGCTTCGCTCCGTCGCTTGCTCATTGTCTAGAAAGTAAACTTTCAGACAATTTCACTGCGCTTGCCAACCACTCCTGCACCTCTCCACGCTAGTGGATAATTATACCCTACTCATCCCCGTTTATCTTGTCGCTAGGTTGCCGATGATGCGTATCAATTCCTCGGTGTCTTCGTTGGCGACGTTCCCCATTTCCGTCGATGCCTCTAGTGCCTTGCGCGCACGCGACAAACTATCCGCTCGCTGTAGGGCCATATGAAGACCGGGTGTCATGCTGGCTGTTCGCAAGTCTCTTTCTGCGAGGTGTATTTCCCCCAGCAGAGTCTCGAGTAGTTGTTTGTCTACCCCAAGTATTTCCGGCGTTATGCGTTGCTCCGGTAAAGGCTCATCTGACTCGTTTGTAGAAGAAGCTTCTGCAGTCA
>CBRAFJ010000106.1:0-2257 GCA_967755195.1 uncultured bacterium
CCGGCATTTTTATCGTGTTGTTTGCTTATTCCTCTATAAGCAAGGCTGAGGACATCGATCTCTACAGTGGCCTGAGCGGTGCGGCGGGTACACCCAACCTGATGTTCGTAGTTGATAGCTCTGCAAACAGCTCGGGAAATTTCCCTGCTTGCACCTATTACGATGGCACCTCCCCAAGTTTAGGCGACACAACTCTAGGTAATGAGCAATGCGCTTTGGTCAACATTTTGAATGCTCTTCCAACCAAACCCGACGGAAGTGCATTGATCCAGCTTGGTATTGTTTCCAGCGATGGTATTTGGCTTCCGTTGACTCCAATTGATGACAAAGTATATGTAAATGCAAGCAGCTATTCAGGTGCTTATACCGTACCAGCAGGTGTCACAAATAGACAAGCTTTTATCGGTGCCGTTAAGGCACTGACTAAACACACCGGTGCTGTAGTTCAAGGTCCACAAATGCAGGAAACATGGGCTTATTACACCGGTGGCAATGGTGGATCAACTGGGACGGGCCTTCTTTCCGGCAACGCCTTCTTAGGAACAAATGCAAAAACAGGCTGCCAGAAAAACTTCGCGGCATTTCTTGGAGGTGTCGACACAAATGCCCACGCCGATATCGGTAACTCTGATCCGGTAGCCAATGCTCCTGTCATCCTCAATGCAGCGGTAGATAATGCATACACTGCCGAATTAATTTCGCAGGACCAACAAACGTTATACAAGACCACGATTACTACTGGGGCGCAACCAGACAAGTATGCTGGGAATGGTGTGGCTCGCGAATGGTCAAGGTTTATGTTGAATTTTGATGTAAACACTAACTCCACTGGAACCCAAAGTATCACCACCTACAGTATCTCGATCGTAGGGGGTGCCAATACCGACATGACCAATTTTATTAAGGACCTGGGTACTTTTGGCGGCGGCAAGGCATTTTCGGCAACGAGTTATAGCGAGATTTACAATTCTATTCTTAAAATTTTGAATGAAGTGCAGGCAGTTAGCAGCGTTTTCGCTTCTTCCAGCCTGCCAGTCAGTGTTAATACGCAAGGCACGTTCCTTAATCAGGTTTTCATCGGTATGTTCCGTCCAGACGCGAGCGGTAATCCCCGCTGGCTAGGCAATCTGAAGCAGTATCAGTTCTTGCTGGACCCAAACACTCAGGCAGTCAGCCTTGGCGACAGTTTGGGAAAATCGGCCATCAGTTCGGCCGGTACCGGCTTTGTTTCGCCTAACGCAGTCAGCTTTTGGACTTGTGGCGGAAATCCGAATGTACGCACATGCAGCCCGGTGGCGGATCCTACGGCAGGTTTCTGGGTCAATCAGCCGCAAAGCGCTGGCGGCGCTTATGATTTACCGGATGGTGAATTGGTAGAAAAAGGCGGTGCTGCGCAGATGTTGCGTCTGGCGAATCTCACTGACGATTACACAACCGCAGCTGGAACTACAACTAACCCGCGCAAGCTTTACACTTATTGTCCGAGCGGGGCAGGCTGTGTCGCAGCACTCTCCAACACTGCGAACGCATTTTCTACAGCCAATAGCGCAATTACATCAAGCATGTTTGGTAGTTCAGTGATTATTCCTGTTTCCAGCATCGCCCGTTCCGGCACTACGGCAACAGTCACTACTAGCGGCAGCCATGGGTTCACCACAGGAGATAGCATAACCATCAGCGGTGCCACACAAGATGCCTACAATGGTTCGTTCACGATTACCAATGTGGATGCGACGCATTTTACTTATACCGTGCCGGAATATCCGCCCTCAACAGCTACTGGTAGCTACACGGCTTCCATATCAGGCAGTCCTCAGTCGGTTAATTCAATCACCCGATCCGGGACGACAGTCACCGTCTCCCAAACGTCACACGGGTTTATCACAGGGCAGACAGTTACTATCAGCGGAGCTAACCAAGTCGCCTATAACGGCAGCTTTGCAATCACCAAAGTTGATAACGATACTTTTACCTATGTAGTAACAGAGACGCCAGTTAACTCTGCGGGTGGCGGCACTGCTACCAGTAAGGTAGTTAAAGCTACTGGTAGCGGTTGTCCTTGTACCAGTTTTCCAACATTCAACATAGCAGATGTAGCGACGCCAGGCGTGTCCCGCGTTACAGGCAGCACTACGGTTACCGTGACAACGACCGCTAACCATGGTTTTACCGCAGGCAATACGGTAACGATTACAGGCGTCGTTGACAGCACGGGTTCGTCCGTTAGTCAATATAACGGGACGTTCACTATTGCTTC
>CBRAFJ010000107.1:0-2173 GCA_967755195.1 uncultured bacterium
GGTAATCTAGCGTTTCGTTAGTACTGTCCTCGTGCCACTGTAGCCTACTCTGCAACGCATAGGCGACTATTTCTGCTTTGCTCATATCCAACAGTGGCCGTGCTCTACTAGATGTGCTACGCAGCGACACCAGGCCACGCCAGCCAGTGCCACGCAGAATGTTTATCATCATCGTCTCCAAAACGTCGTCCTGATGATGTGCCGTCACAATGCTTGCCGCGTCATGTTTGGCCCTAACCTCTTCCAGCCACTGATAGCGCTTTTCGCGCGCTAGTTCCTCGCTAGCATTTTTCGGTAGATTCAGCCTGGTTAGTTCAAACGGCAATTCGTATTTTCCGGCCAAACCATGCACCAGCCGTTCATCTTCCTTCGAGTCATCACGTATGCCGTGGTTCACATGCGCCACGACCAGCTGGTATTTGTTAGTTTTTACAAGCACGTCGAGCAACACTACCGAGTCCACCCCGCCACTAACTGCTACGACGAGTTTATTTTCCATGTCCTGCATCATACCGCAAAAGTCGGTATATCAGATACACCCACAGTCCGCTAAATACCCAACCAGCTAGAACATCGGACACATAATGCACATTCAGATACACCCTGGAAAATCCGACAACAAGCACGTATACGACCGCTAGACCCACGATCACCCAACGCATCTTTGTTCGCCAACAGATGATAACCAGGGCCAGTGCAAGCGCCATAGAAGACATAGCATGACCACTAGGAAATGAATAGCCCTCGACTGATATCAACTGGTCTAGCGGTCTTTCTCGTTGAAACAGCGACTTTAAAAGGATGTTTAGTAGTGCAGCCCCGGCAACACTACTAACTAGAAACACGGCCCGCCGTTGCTGGCGCATCAGCCATAACCACAGCGCAGTAATACTAGTACTGCCAGTAACAAACACTGCTCCGCCCAGCTGGGTAAGTACTATTACGGCCATATCTAGTAGTGTCAGTGTCATCTACCCCTATTTTAACCCCAAGTCGGTTATGCTACACTGTGCTCATAAATAGATAACAACGTGGTGGGCAGGGAGTATATCGTGTTTAAGAAAGTACTAACGCTCGGCCTATTTGTTTTTGCCAGCCTAACTATCAGTCAGCTAGCCGGCAACGATGCCTACGCAGCGACGCCTAGCACAGACAGTTACCACTACACCGCACAGGCTGGTGACAGCTACACCAAAATCGCTCGTAAAGCTGTCCAGACCTACGGCATCAAAACCAGCACAAAACTCAGCCCAGCCCAGATCGTCTTCGCTGAAAACGGCCTAACCGCTGACGCCGGCAACATCGAACTAAACCTCGGCCAGAACGTCGATGTTAAAAAGAGCCTAGTCGGTAGCTGGATAGAAAAAGCTAAAAAACTAACCACCGAGCAAAAAGCTGCTTGGGCTACTTTCGTACCGTTTGTTGACTTCAACACCAACAACGTCGGCGAAAAACGCTAAGAACGCTAAGTTTCCACGACTTTTCACACTATACCCTGTCTTCGAACAGGGTATAGTTTTTTATGGAAAATAGTTTATAATAACTTAGTCCCGTTCGTCTGAAGAGAGGAAGAAAGATGACGAACACAGAAGAAGCACCTTCTCTCGAACTCGAGCTCGAGAGCATCGCTCACGACGCCTGGCTCAAGGCGTTCAAGGACGCTGCATCACGCGGCAGCCAGCGCCACCCGGACTTCTCGCGTGTCAAGCTGACGCGAGTCAGCGAGCTGCACGACATCTGCCGGAAGATCTACGACGACGAAAGCATCTCGCTCGATCGAGTTGTCGAGCTGATCTCGGCCGCCATACAACTCGAGCTCAACAGCTACTGGGTGCGTCTTCACATCATCAACCACCGGCGTGGCATCATCGGCTTCGAGTCGACCTCCGAGTACGCAGGCGTCTAGCCCGCCCCGAGAAAGTAGAGCCTCGCTCCTTTCCGGGGCGGGCTTCTACTTTTTAGCTAGAAAACTACTACGACATCTGTTACAATCTACCGTGCTGTATCTGCAGTTACTCAAAAATAAACTGAAAGTTTGTTTTTGAGAGAGGAGTCGTAACGGAATGTGCCAGTTTTCGAACTTGTTCGGAAACGAGAGCATGAAGTGAACGACGACGAGGCACCGTAGCTCAGCTGGTTAGAGCGCAGGACTCATAAGCCTGAGGTCACAAGT
>CBRAFJ010000108.1:0-2142 GCA_967755195.1 uncultured bacterium
AAATCGTCCACATTTCCCCCTGTTGTAATACGGTTAAGTATACCTGGATAGTAGAGGTGAAGCAAGCCGACTGCCGTTGTTGATTTTGAAAGTTTATGCCTCCGGTCGTGCAACTGCTATACTAGAGAACGTTCTAGCCATAGGGGCATAGTACAACGGTTAGTATAAAGGTCTCCAAAACCTTAGATCGTGGTTCGATTCCACGTGCCCCTGCCACGAAAGATCCCGTCCACGTGACGGGTTTTTTCGTCCTACGTTATCTACGGCGTGACATCACCTTCGTAGGTATAGCCGGTCGCGTTGCTGGAGGCTGGATAGACAGTCGTAGACCGGGGGCCGGTCAATAGAACTCCCCATCCCTGCGATCCGCGCGTAACAGTCTGCGCGGTGGGCGGTGAGGCGCCTGTGTTCTCATATGACGCAAACGTCGCATCGCCGCTTGCTGTTAGCGTTGCGCCCGTATTTTCATAGGTGGTAAACGTAAAGTTCCCGGTGGCCGTGAGAGTTGCTCCCGTATTGATACCTATGTAGAATGCACAGTCACCAAGGGCCATCGGTTAGCTCCAGCTGGTCACGTTGGCGTAAACGCGCTGCGCCCACAAGCCAAGCGCGGCATTGGATACCAGGGTTTGCCGTATATCGATAACGGCACTGACTTGTCCGGCCGTAAGGTTCGGTATGGTGACGGTGGACGCGTATGCTCCCCCGTTGTAAGAAAACGTGTGCTGGCTGACATAGGTCGGAGCCGCATCGGTCATCGCCTCGAGACCGACCGTGATCGTGTTCGCCGTCGCAAGGCTCGAAAGGTTTTTGATACGGAACTGCCGGGTTTCAGTGGTACTGACGGGCCGGTTCCCCCAGTCGAGATAAGCCGCGGTATTGCCAAGCTGTTGATCAAGTGTCGGGTGCCAGAGCTCGATACGGTCGCTCGCAGCCGAGGGTTTTCCGTACAGATGCACGAGGTAGCCTTGGTTGCCTGCATTTGTACAGCGTACGCGCACGGCTTTGACGCCAGTTGCATTGGAAAGCGCGATGTTATTGCGAAACGATGGCTTGTAATTTTGGGCTACCGTAAATGATGAGATATACGTCACCCAGGTGCCGTCGACGCCGTTCGTGGTGTCAACGGATGTCTGGGCCGTGAAAACCGTGCCGCTTGGAGCGCCACTGTTTGTACCCACCGCCCAAATGCCGACTAGGTCTCTGAGTTCAGGAAAGATAAAACAGGCAAAATCTTGCACCCAGTTACCTGTGCCGCTGCCTGACTCCCGGTTCGCATCTTGCATTTGTGTCAGGGTTGCTGCCGTCGGAGTGCCGGTGCCCGTCGATGCGACCCTATAGAGTTGGGTGCCGTCACGGTCATATGCCATTCGCGGGCCTGGTGGGTCTGGGTAATTTCCTGCCATCTCTTTGCTACGTTAAGCTTTAGCTGTAAGTATATCAGGTAAAACCCAAGCGTGACGATAAAGCGTAATTATTGACATAATGTTTAAAAAGTAATATAATAGTACACACGTTTCGTATACTCGTATCCGAGGCACATTAACGAGTAGAGTCCGCATGACGACATAACGTCGTCCATACAGAGAGGTTACCTCATGCCGTGGATCGGTATCGCCCTGGCGCTGTTCGGGATCGGTTGTTTGTGGTGGGCGTTTCGCCCACATTCAGCCGCCGCCCGCACCCTGCCTGCGCCAACGACGAACATCACGGTCGAGCGCATGCTCGTGGTGGTTGCGGCTCCGCAGCCCATCCAACGGCCTGCGGCTGTGGTTCGTGGTCACGTCCTCGACGTCAAGATCTGACCGTCTGGCCTGGGTGTGGTGGGCGGTTACGTCGATCACACCCAGGCGCGTGGCTCTACTCACTCAACCCAAGTCTTCAACGGTTTGAAGCTTTAGGTTGAGTTACGACTAGTCGTCATGCCCGCACGCTATCACCGATAGCGCTTACTGAAGCTTTGAGCTGATGTTCTTGAACTCCCTGAAGATATTGATCGTGCGCACAACGTCTGCGGTGTCTTGTGGCTGCCGGAGGCACGCATAGGCAAAACTTGTTGGCGCGTAACCTCGCCAGCCAGCGTGTCGCACCTCAACTTCACTGATGGAAAAGAACGTGGATGAGGCGTTTTTGAGCTCATAG
>CBRAFJ010000109.1:0-2128 GCA_967755195.1 uncultured bacterium
CCCCTGGCTACCCGTCAGGTACAAATACCCATTGTTTACTACTAGATTAACAAGGCTCCTCTGTCCCGTGAAAGAAGTTGTCGTTGTCTGCCAGCTACCAAGCGTGCCGTCGGCGTTTATCTTGGCGTATTGTACGGTTGTTGGCTGTGAGTTACACGCTAAGAAAGAGTATGTGGCACAACCACCAACTCCGTAGATAAAGCCGTTATACGCAACGGCAGCAAAACCATCACGCCCAGTCAGTCCGGTTGTCCCGCAGCTGCTGTTCCAGGTACCTACTTGGCCAGTAGCATAGATGCTGGCGCAATATACCGTTGCTGTTGGATTCGTGCCATTACAGCCGCCAGCTGTGGTCGTACATCCGTTGATGAGATACATCATGTTGTTGTACACAACTGCACTGTGACCTCTACGCCCTACTGGCATCGAGGTGGTGCTGGTCCAGGTGCCGAGCGAACCGTCGCTGCTGTTTATCGCTGCAAACTTCACATCGGTAGACATATTAGCGCCGCCTGTATAACCGCCGACGACATATAAGTAACCGTTATAGGCCACAGGGGTTGGTTCTGTTCGATATTCTGGTAGGTTGCCGGAGGACACCCAAGTACCAAGCGTACCGTTACTGTTGATTGGCGCTCGCTCTACACTGCCGGGATTGATAACCCCTCCATTATCTTCACCCCCCATGGCGTACATATAGCCGTTGTACGTGGTCACCCCATGGCTATGGCGGTTCGCAATCATGCCATTTGCAGCACCACTACCTCCGTTCTGAGTAGTTCCACGGTCCACAGAGTTATCGGTAAAATGCCAAGCATTAAATGTACCACCTGTTATGTCACCGCGACGGATTTCATCAGTCCCAAGAGTTGAGTTGCCCTCAGGGTTACCGTTTTGAAAATCACTGGAACTGGTAACCGTGACACTTGGATCGACAGTTAATGGATATTTGAGTCCTTCTAGTCCTTCAGCAACCACTGTCAGTCGCTTGCCGTCCAGCTGGTACCTTGTGTGTCCAGCCTTCCCTGTCTGATCTTTTATATATGGTGCTGGGATACTGAACACGAGGTTGTCTTTGTGGCCGTTTTTGCGACCTTCCATGACCTTTGCTTTATCTTCATCGTCGCTGAAGCTGATATTGCCAAACAACGCTGGGTTTGCCGAGAAGATACCTATCGAACCATCCTCAAGTACGCGCGCTTCAAGCGTATCCGGTAGGTTCAGTTCGTAACCGTAGCGCAGTGTATCACCGATGTATTTTGACAGAACGATATCTTCTTTTAGCCCGTTTGATTTGGCCGTATAGACAACCTGTCCACCGCCCCCAAATGGATAGACGATCCTGTCGTCAATCAGTTTTGCATCGCGTGTCGGAAAGGTTGGGACCATCTTGAACGACAGTCTCGTCACATTGTCATAGTAAGTGATCCCGTTCTCAGCTTTTACAGGAAGATCAACAGAGTAAAGGCTCTGGTCGTTCTTCCCCGCTCCACCCACTTGTTTTGCTGCGAGCTGACTTAGAGAGTTTCCGATGCCTTCTGCATCCTGTTTCTTATCCTGTTTGGCGATGGCACTTGCCAGTGAGGCAACACCTTTTTTATTGAACTGCCACTTGTTCCCTGCTTTATCAAAGCTGAACTTGGCACTGAGGTTTTTGTTTGCCGAACCGAGCACCTTTTTAACTTCAGGGCTCAACTCATACGCCTTGATCTCGCTAATCTGGATAAACGTCGGTACAAAGAGGCTTATCACAAACATGATAGCCACAGACATCCTAGACCACCTGACGTAACCTACAGGTTGCAGATATTTTTTGAGTGTTTGTGTTGCGCGCCGCACCATATTACTACTCATAGTATTAGAACTTGCTGAGATAGTTAAGTGTGATGTTGCCGACGCGGGTATTACCACCGTTTGGTGCCTGCAGCCTAATGCGTAGGGTGATGTAGTCGCCTGCCGTGTAGGTACCTGAGCTGAGCGTACAAGCTGTATTGTTCGCCGTCCATGTATTTGTACTGCCTGGCGTGACACTTACGAAGTTACAGATCTGTGCATCAGCTGAATCACGTGCTTCAACTAAGATTGTGCCGTTAGTTGTATCGGTAGTACGAGCAGTAACTGATAATGG
>CBRAFJ010000110.1:0-2125 GCA_967755195.1 uncultured bacterium
ATCCCGGCCAATAACTGTTAGCTTGGCAACACGAGCAATACTAAGTTCTTCTGCGGCTACAGCGTCTAGCGATCCGAAAACCTGCATGCTTTCTTCGCTAACAGACGTCACGACTGCGATATCAGGTGTGTAGCGTTTGGCTAGCTCGACGATATCACCAGGTTTTGTAGTCCGAATTTCTTGAACGACAACATCAACGTCTTTGCTCTCGGCTATTCGCATATCCATAGCCGCTAGAACTGCTTTCCACTGACCGAAGGATGCCGGATTCTCTGGATATTCGACGCCCACCAGTGCGCAAGCTAGGCCAAGTTCGCGGTCATCGTGCGTATTGTCATGAGCACGCACCCGATGTTTTTCACTCAAAACTGTTGCTATGGCTTGTTTTGTTACGGTTTTGCCGACACTGCCAGTCACGAAGACTAGTAGTGGTTTGTGCTTTTTTAGATATGAGCGGACTTTTTGACGTACAAAAAACCTGATAATGCTTCTATTCATGCTTATGCCTAGTATACCTGCTCTGCTCGACTTTTCTACGTCCTGAGTATTACTCCGACTGCAACAGTGTATAGAAGATATAGCCAAGCGCGACTACAGCGATCACTGTCATGACGATAGTCAGGATAATCCATGGCCTGCTCGAACTAGTAGTCTTGGCGCTGGCAGACGCGTGCACCAGAGGTGCGGCCGGACGAGTCGGCATGAGAGGTTCTATCGGTTTGACTGGTGTGGCAGGTTTTTTAGAAGTAGTCGAGATTGCTGATTGCGGACGAGCTTGCTGGTTGGTCGCCCTCGATGGCGTCACCAACGGACGCCTAGGTGCAGGCCGTGATATACCGTTAATGTCGTTAATACTACCTCTGTTGTCCATCTTTGTAGTTTACCTTAAGTAGTTTCATTATAGCCTACCGATAGACACAAAAACAGGCCCCTAAGTGCCTGTTTTTCAGTTGCAAAATGGTGGAGCATAACGGATTCGAACCGTTGACCTCTTCCATGCCATGGAAGCGCGCTAGCCAACTGCGCCAATGCCCCGCGTCGTCGAAGTCGACTGCGAGCGCTGGTTTCCAGCTAAAACCGAAAAGCCGCTCACTCTTCATCGTCTTCTCCTCTTGCTCGGACAAACAGGTCGCGGGGCGACCTTCGGATTGTCCTCGCAGGAGTCACAGAAAATGTTAGCACAAAAACACCCCTGATGCCAGAGGTGTTTTGGGTGCGAGCTGTTGCGCGCCCACCCGGGTCTTTTTGTTCGTTTTTGTTTTTGACTGCGATACGCGAAGGCCCGTTGCGCACCAGCTTACGTTCATATAATGCCACAAGCACAAACGTTTTGCAACGGCGCTCGCGTTTGAGAGCGAAATGTGCTTAAATGTATGGGTTCAGGTTATGCGCAGGTCTAGGTATCTCATCACGGTAGCAATCCTCGCTGGTCGAACTGAAGTTTAACGTAGAAGGATAGTTACGTGAAGAAATTGTTTGTAGGTAGCCTAGCATGGGCTACCAACGACGATACTCTAAAGGCTCACTTTGAGTCTGCAGGTACCGTCGCCAGCGCTAAGGTCATCACCGACCGTGAGACTGGTCGCAGCCGAGGTTTTGGCTTTGTCGAATTTGAAAACGACGCCGAAGGCCAAGCTGCTGTTGACAAGCTCAACAACAGTGATCTCGATGGTCGCACCATCACAGTTAACGAAGCTCGCCCACGCGAATAGTTAGCAGTCTTATTAAAATAAGCCGCTCGTATGAGCGGCTTATTTTATTTTGTCTCGACTTTGCCTGCTAACCGATTAGCTTCAAAAATTCCTGCTCGTTTATTATCTTTGTGCCATAGGCTTCAGCTTTTTTTAGTTTGCTAGAGCCAACTTTGCCGCCGGCTACCAGGTAGGTCGTGTCTTTGGCGACACTAGTCTGGAATGTTCCACCCAACGCACGGATCTTATCGGCCGCGTCATCACGGCCCATACTTTCCAGCGTACCAGTGACGACGAAATTTTGGTCAGCCAGCTTGCCAGACTTTTTCTGGAAATGTGGTCGCACGCCTAAAATTTCGAAATAGTCCAGCAGTGCCAAGTGATCATCGTCAGAAAACCAGGCCGCAATACTTTCAGCCACCACATGACCGATG
>CBRAFJ010000111.1:0-2111 GCA_967755195.1 uncultured bacterium
ACACCCTAGACGGAACTAGAAAACACATGTTCCAGGTCAAAACTAGCTCGAAAGGCAACGGCTATGACAGCCGCGTCGCCGTTATACAGCATCATAGTGTTCTACTAGAAATGCGTCGCCAGCCAGAAAAACATAGAAACGTCTGGGAACCGTCTCGCGACCACGAAGAGTTCGAATGGCCAACACCATATGTCCATGAACAGATATTGGTTGGTAAAAAGCCTAATCCTCTAGGCCAGCTACTGGCTGACGAAATGGCCGGAGGTCACCGTTTTGACCGCGAAAAACGCATAGCTCTTGACCTGGCAAGTGCCCACGTTATCACTAGAAAAAGATAAACACCCCAGAAAACTCCGGGGTGTTTATGCTTCTAGTGGAAACTACGAAGCTTGTCGCAGTACAAAGTCGCTCAGATACGCACGAACTTCGTCACGGTTCTTTACGTAGTCCAAACAGTATTTGGTAGGGTAGTAAGCAGTTTTTTGCCATGCTGCAGGTTTTTTGATATCGAAACACTGGTTTTCAGTAGTTCCGGCGATCAAACCCTCGAACCACTTCAGTGTAACCATCGGCTCGTAGTAAATAACCTCTTTGTTAGACACACCATAGATAAAGCTGTGTGTGAACGAGTCGCTCTGGTGCCACTCGTGACCCTCGGCATCGATCATGTGGTTACCCATAGCAGGCTCTGGTGCCTGTATGGTATAGCCTTCTGGAAGGTATTTAGCATCTGGTATCGCCTTTAGTTTTTCGACATCTTCACAGTTAACTAGAATGTCACAGGTACCTGGGCGAATCGCAAGACGCTCGGCGTTAGTAAAGTCCATGTAAAAGTGGATGTCAAAGTGCGGAACGTTGTAGACTCCCGGTGGCACATGACCAGTTGGATTCCAGTTGATAAGCGAGTATGTGAACGGGAATTCTTTGTTTTGCCTAGCTTTGTGCCCTAGAGTTATCTGGCGTTCGTAACCACCAGAACATTCCGCCTCGCGATCAGTCGTACCGTCCTGGTTTTTGTCGGCACAGTACAGACCCTCGTTTGGCGGGTTGGTTGGCAAGTCCTTGAAAGTTTTCGCTGGCGCCATGACACCCACCGTTAGCGGTTTATTGCCGTCAAACTGGGTGTAGGTAGTAAAGCTTCCTTGACCCATTTCGCCTGAACCACCGTATTCGGCACACGGACCGGCGTACGACAAACCTTCAGCCGCTTTACCAGCAGCCGCGCCACTGTCTACTAGAACAGTCTCTTCGTTTTGTGGAGCGTCGGCGCTGACGCTACAAACAGCAACTTTGTTCGCTCCTCCGCCACCGTCTTTTTGAGCCCACATGAGCGCAAAGACTAAAATAGCCGCCACAGCGACGACTAACAGAATTACGATTGCTAACACCGATGAGCGGTGTGGTCTTGGTGATGGTGTATTACTAGGCAATTCGCCTTGATCCATAATATCCCCCCTTTTTTTAATATAAGCGCAGCAATTCCTATTATAAACGTAAGCGGGATGGTAAATGAAAAAGAACCAGATTTTGTTCGTCAAAGGCAACACGAAAAACTACCCTGATACCAAGGTAGTTAACAGATCGTTTTTTAACAACTGGTACCGCGGACCGGACTTGAACCGGTACGCCCTAATGGGCACAAGATTTTGAGTCTAGCGTGTCTACCAATTCCACCACCGCGGCACAAGTTGTTAAAAAAGCGCGTCTACGACTGGGGTCCCCGCAAAATTTCATTTTGTGGGGTAGGGTTCCGCCACTCGCCCACGAGAATAAAAAATGTAACCACAACCACTTCTCTTTGAAGTAGAACTGTTCAATTGTACAATATAGACAAGACTTAGAGAACTATGAATCCGCAAAACAACGACGATGACCCAGGACGAGATGTGACCGTGCCGCCACGGCGTGTTATTGGTGCACGCCCAGTAGACCGCGAAGCTGCTGCTGAAGTAATGCGCCAACAGATAGACAATATCTACGACGAGGCAGGCGACAAACACATTACCACCAGCCCATACGACAGGACTCACGACAACGCGACTGATGCCGGTGCCTCTGAAGCCAAACCCAACCACGACTGGAAACAGTACCACAGCGCCTGGCAGTCATAC
>CBRAFJ010000112.1:0-2096 GCA_967755195.1 uncultured bacterium
ACAACAAATAAAAGCTCAGGTAGACGATCTTTTAGGCAAAGAAGTCGATCGCAAAGAATTTCTAAAACACGTCGGCATCGGCGTGGTAGCGATGACAGGCGTTTTGGGTGTACTAAAAGCCCTAAACCTTGTCGGTATGCCTAACTCAGCCCAAGGCTACGGTTCATCTATTTACGGCGGCAAGAAAAAGAACTAACAGCTATCCAAGCTAAGCAATGATACCGTCGATACTCTGACGGGCTGATACAGGTCGCTGCGCAGGCGGCCTGTTTAGTTTTCTGACGGGCTGCGGTCGCTCGTAGTTTACTTGACGAGCATAATTAAAACCATCCACAGCTACGGGACGTGGCCTGCGAACGGTCTGTGGCTGCACAGGTGACTTGCTAGCTATGACTACAGGCTTAACGACAGGCTCTAGTGGTACAGGAACTTTTATTTCTACAGCAGGCTGCACGATTTTCCGCACAGGTTCAACGGTTTCTAGAGCAGTTGTCTTTTTCCGTTTCCTGTTAGATGACCAGACCGCGATAACGCCCAACTGATACATCAATATGATAGGCAGGGCGATCAGTGTCTGATTAACTCCATCTGGCGTTGGTGTGATGATCGCAGCTGCGATGAAAGCCCCGACGATAACGAAACGCTGAGATTTCCATAAACCGCCAGGTTTGATCGGAAATACTCGGTTCCACAGTATGAGCAGTAACGGCAGCTGGAACATTAATCCCAAACCTAGAACGTAGGCGGCGACAAAGTTTAGGTACGAGTCAGCCGTCAGGCTAGTCGATATATAGTCAGATACAAACTCGGTCAGAAACCGCAGAGCTCCTGGTATGGCGACAAAGTAACCAAAGCTGGCACCAGCTATCATTAGCAACGTAGAACTCACCAGCAATCGAAAAGTGCCTTTTCGCGTGTCCTGGGACAGGGCAGGCGCGATAAATTTGTACAACTGATATGTAACTAGGGGAGCTGTCAGCAGAAGCCCGGTATAGATGGCTATCTGGAATATAAAAGTGAACCCACCACCAGGCGTTAAATATATCAGTTTTTCGTGACCTATAGGCGCCAAAACTATGCCGATCAGCTGGTCGCGAACGACGTACGCCAGGGAAGAAGCGACTAAGAAGAAAAGAGACACTATAACTAGCCGAGTTCTCAACTCGACTAGATGTTCTCCTATAGTCTTTAGATGACTGACGTTACTAGGCTTTGTTTGAGTCGCGGTCCGCGCTCGCCTTTTTATCATCACTCATGCCCTTTTCCATGCCCTTTTTCAGTTCTCCGGCAGATTCGCCGACGCTGCGAGCAAGTTTTGGTAGTTTTGAAGCACCAAACAGCAGCAAGAGGATTGCAAGGACTATGAGTAGTTCAGTTGTGCCAAATGGCATAGTGGTTCCCCCTTATGTTTTCTAACCTTTATACTACGCGTACCTCTAGAAAAATACAAGGCACTGCGATCAATATGTTAACTATATAACAGAGATAGCTATTGGTGACTCTACTACTCCACCATCACCGAGTAGCCAAACTGTGTGCGGCACAATTTCTATGTTGACGGTATCAGGTGCAGACGGAAGTTGGCCATCGTTGACAGTGAGTGAAAACGTCAGTGTTGTGCCGTCTAAAGTTGCTGGCGCCGTGAAACTCGGCGTGGCGGTTGTGCTGCCTGTGAGGGTGACTACAGGCAGACCACCTGTCTGAGTCCATGAATAGGTCAGTGGGTTACCGTCGACATCAGTAGAGTCGTTGCCTTCGAGCGTTACTGTCATGTATGGTTCTATGCTCGACTGGTCGGGGCCCGCATTGGCCGTTGGGGCAGAGTTTGCAACAGGCCCCAAAGCCAGCGCAGAGCCAAAGTTTACCTTCATGTCGTCTACCAACATGTTGATAAAGCCAGAGCTGCCAGACGAGTCACCGAACCTTACGGTCGTTACCGGTGCCGATCCGGTGTTAGTGGTTGTAGTACTGAACGACCCGAGCGGAGTCGTGTCGTCCAAGGCAAAATACTGATAGGCAAGTGAACCGGTACTTGTTGTCGCACCGACGGTTGCTTGCAGTTCAATGCGGTACCAGGTGTTTATAGAAAGACTAGT
>CBRAFJ010000113.1:0-2055 GCA_967755195.1 uncultured bacterium
GTCGTCATTTAGCGTGACAGACGATGCACCATTTGTGACTGAGCGGGTTGAAACTGGCATGCGTTTATACCCGGCTGCTAGCTATGATGTGACTGTCCAATTGCGTGCGAACCGGCAGTTTACGGGCTCGGTAGAGGAGCGTGTCCCGCATAGTTTTTCAGTCACGAAACCCAAGCTCGTGCTGAAAGCACCTTCGGGCGTAGCGAGGGAGGTGTCAGAAAGCAGCCTGCGAGTCGATATAGAGGGCAATGATCGACTGATGCGTTGGGAAGGTGTCTCGTTACAGCCTGGCGAAACCGCTGAACTGACCTACACCTACCAGCCGCCGTTCATTAGCCCGGCGTTTTATCAGCTGGGTCCGTTAAAGCTTGCAGATGCGCACGGCAAAACAGCTTTCGAAGAACCACGAGCGTGGCAGCTAGCTTCGGATGCAGCTGGCGACGTCATCGTGCTATGGGATACGGCCGATGGTGCTGTCCCGGCCGGCTGGACTTGTGTTTCATGTACCGGCGGTGACGCGTTTTATCAACTATTCCCACGAGCGAACGCAACCTATGCCGGTACTGGCGGTGGACCGGAAAGCGTGACTCATACGTATACCCAAAGCGCTCTCACTGGGCCATCGGCAGTAGCCAGCAATACCAGCACAGTTCTCGGTAGTCGCGCCGTTGGCTCAGCGACCCACAATAACCATACCTTTCCTGCTCCGGCCATCAGCTCGGTCGACATCAAGCCGCCATACAAAAACTTGAAATTTATCAAAGCGAGCAATCCGCTCAGCCTGCCAGCTAACGCCATCGCTATGTTTGATGTTTCCTCCACGTCTTTGTTGCCGGCGAACTGGACATCATATACGGCGCTGAACGACCCGGGTAGCACGGGCACGGCTGGAAACGGCGTGTATCTACGCGGGGAGAACACAAACACAACTGGTGGTGCGACGACACACAGCCACACACGCGGTGCTGTTACATCTGGTACGGCGACGACCGTTAACATCGCAACTGGAACCGCCAAGACTATTAGTAACGGTGACCACACCCATCAAGTTGCGGCTGGTAGTACAACTGCTGAAAACAACGATCCATCTTACATCAGCGTTGTTTTTGCTCAGGTCTCGACTGCAAATGAGGCGATACCAAACGGTATGCTAGCATTTTTTGATAATACAACTCTGCCAACGGGGTGGACGCAACAAACTACCATAGGTGGCAGTGCACTTGCCAACCGACTGATAAAGGGTAGCCTTGCCGCAGGTGCAGCTAACGGGCGAACGACACACAACCACGGCGCTAGTCAGGTAATCACATCAACCGGTCCGAGCACGACGAATACTGGTCCTAACTCTAGTGTTACAAATACAACCCCGGCAACAAACACCCACACTCATAACGTTACCTATTCGATCACAGCGGGGAACACCATGCCAAACTACCGAGATGTTATCATCGGCAAGTTTGCAACGGTTGACATCACTGGAACGGTCTACAGCGACGAAGGATCGGCGACGCTTGGCTCGGTTGCGGTGAAGGGTGCAATAAATGGCAGCGCCTACCGTGCCACCACGGCTGCTGCGAACGGCACCTATACTTTGGCCATGCCTGACCCGGGACCGGGCGGTATCTTCACGATATGGCTTAATACTGACGGCGGAGCAACTGGTGCGACCACCACCCGATCTAACGGCGGAACAATCAGCGGCGTTGATATCTACCAGAACCGACTTGTTGTCAGTCACGAAGACAGTGGTCCCACGTCAAATATCAACTTGGGTACGTGTGATAAAACGAGCGGTACAGTCTGTACTGATACTACTGATATGCATTTTGACGAGTCTAGTGGTAACTTGACGGTTGATAATGATTGGCGGCTCTACATCAAGTCGGGGAAGAACTTTACCCCAGGTGGTAGTGTCACCTTGAGCCCCGGTGCGACTGCGGCTGGTGTCGGCGGTGACGTGAAATGGGGTTCGTCGACATCGACGCTTAATATTGCGGCAAATGCGCTTAACGTTGGTGGTGACTGGATCAACACGGCTGGCGGTAACTTCACAAA
>CBRAFJ010000114.1:0-2038 GCA_967755195.1 uncultured bacterium
GTTGATTACCCTGAACGCCTGCGTCATTGCCAGTCGAGGCTCCAGAGGTCTGACGCACCCGAACAGGAAGCGTCGCGGTCGGAGCCTGTCCCGTAGGGGTTCCCACGTCCGTGATAGTCGTACCGTAGGAAAACCCTGTACCAGATATAACAACACCACCTGTGGCCATCCAAATCGCGGTGCGTCGGTTGTTGAATGTAACAATCGTGTCCTTGGACGTAGACACCTGTGCGATGTCAAAACGCGGCGGAGACGCACCAGCGTTCCATATGATAACGTCGCCATTCGTCCCCGCGGTCCAAGGATTGAACTGCGTAGGAGCAAACAGAAGCAATGCGATGATGGAAAATACTTTCATCTGTCCGTTCTTGCTACTACCCAAGGCCAAAAGATTATACGTACAGCACTTCCGGCTAGAGTTTGTGCTCCAACTAACCAACGTAGGTTCGTAGCCGTCGTCGGCAAGTTACTAGACTTCGTACAGACTAAAGCATTGTCGATATAGAACTTATAATTTCCCGCAGCAACGTCCTCATGAACCTCAAGATAGTGATTGGATGTATCAATAGCGACACCGGAACTTGTAGCATTGATAGTCGTTCCATCTTTGACCACACACATAAAATTCGTGTCGCCTGCCGCCGATGAATAGCGAAACGCTGCGATGTTTGCGCTTGCAGGATCGTCGCTACCAAGTTGTGTCGCTACGGTCCTGTCTGTGAATCCGGCCCAAAACCTAACAGTAGTCGTGACGTCGATACCACTATACGACCAAAATCTTATGTTACGTCCTGTACGCCAAGCAAGTCCGTTGTGTGCAAGCGAAGCCGTCGAGTTAATAGTCGTTGATGTCTCTAGTGTCTCACCAACAGGGTCGTTAGCCGTAGGCGCTATCTGCGTAGCTGTTCCTGTCGTTACTGTGGAATGTCCAAGCGTCCGCGCACCGCCACCGGATTGACCCGTTGCGATTGTCCAAGTGTATCGACCCAAATTAGGTGGCGTGACGATTCCAGGCCCGGCCGAAACGCGCTCGCAGTTGTAGGCCGTCGTATACATGATGACGTTGCCGTCTTCGACACACGGAGTCCAAGGATTAAAGACCTCCGGTGAAAGCAACAGAGCCCACGCAAAGACGCTACCAAGCAAAGTCGACGATGCGATAGCTGCTCGAATCACAAGTCACCGTCACCCAACATCCACCAGTAACGAATAGCCTTTGCTGCTGCTGCTTTGTTACGGATAGCAGACATAATAGTAACGTTCGTACCAGATGTAGGAATGTTCGTATTCATCGAACAGACCTGAACACCATTGATATAAAAATTCCAATCTCCCGCGACAGCGTCTTCGACTACGTCGAATTCATAGCCAGTCTCCGTGACAACAGCTACGCCAGAGTCGTCGACATCTTGCGTAGCATTGTCTTTCGTGATACAAGCCCAGTTTGTATCCGTACCAGTCGAGAAACGAAAGCCTGCATAATTACCCGCAGGGTCGTCTGCGCTGGTCATTGTAATTTTCGTCTGGTCACTAACACCTATGAAAACCCGCGAGTCGACGCCAGACTGAACAGCACCACCGTTGTCAAACAACGCCATTCCATGTTGAAAATGAATACCATGAGTTCGTCCCGTGCGAGCGATAAAGTCTGTGCAGCTAAGACCAGCAGTCGTGTTAATAACAGCAGTCGTGCTATACGTAGTGTGAAGCGCATTTTGTGCGTCTGCTGCTCCTGTAGAAACCGAGCCGGCCGTAAGCGGATTACAACCAAAACCGAACTCCGTCGAGGCCGTGTTGCCACTAGAAATAGCAATCGCTACGCGTCTGTGATTTAGTGTAGCAAGCGACCAAGGCGAACCCGCAGGATCGTAGGCGTCTGCAATGCTCGCAGCCTTCCACGCGCCCGTGAGCGTCATGACGGTGTAACCGTCAACGAAGTTGGACGCAGCCCATGTATTCATGGCGACCTGATACGCCACGAGCGTAAGCGTCCAGCCGAGGACAAAAGCTACAACGCTTGATTTGATGATGCGTCGCA
>CBRAFJ010000115.1:0-2035 GCA_967755195.1 uncultured bacterium
CGACAGCACATCACGGGAGCTGATACCGTCCGATACACGAGTCGGTTGGATGGCCGGTGGTTGTGAGCGCCGGGAGATTTGCCGGGAATTAGTTTCGGCAGTTCGTTCTCCTTTTGGTATTAATTAGCTCCAGTGCAACAGTAGGGAAAGCGACCAAACAATGGACGTGCAGCGTAGCCCTTGTCCGCTTGTTTGTAGAAATGTTAGTTTGGGTTTGATTGATGCGTGTTTTGATTGGGCACCAACGACAATTGTTTGTATCGTTTAACTACCAGGTATATATCCGGTGTGAGGTGATACGGAGAAAAGTACAGCTGAGGAACCTGCCCTGGCATTGTCGATGGGATTTGCTGTTTATGTTGATGTTTCTTTCGTTGTTCCACCATCTGCGCCTTCTCTCGGTCTGTTCAATGGTGTTGAGGTGAACCTAATAGAAAGGAAATCTCCGTGGGAACGAAGTTGTTCTAGATTGGTATTGATAGTGGCATATTCAACAAGATTCGCTTGGATTGGAGTGTTTAGGCAGTATTGGGCCCAGGCCATACACGGCGACCAGTAGGCGTTGCAGTCGCGTAGCTGATCACAAGTGGGCAGTTGCAGTCCGTAGTCGTTTACGTTAATATCCATGATCACGTATGCTGTATACACAGTTTGAATTGGATGCCGAGGTGCCGGCCGTCTTGCCCCTGCCACCAACGTTAATGTACGGGAGCAGGTGCGGCATTGTACTAGTTTTTGCAGGGAAGACTACGTAGTGGCTGGACATATCGGCAGCGAACGGGTTCGGCGTTGTCCTGCTTTGGGAGGTTCACGAGGGTTGCGATTTGTGAGTTGGTGTCGCACCGCGCTACCGTAGCGTGTTCATGTGTCTCGATACCATAATGTATGTGGCTTGTGTTGATAGTGCATACTCTACAGTGTAGTGTTCCCCACTCAATGTTCAAGGCTTAGATTTTCAAAAACGTCGCCTGCGCTATACGGTGCCAAAAACGTCGCCGTTGTGCTTCGACGCTATTGTAGTCGATGTATCTCTCCGACGGGCGTTGGTAAATGTGAGCGTACAAATTGTTCAGGGGGGGGCGGTTTGCTCAGTGACACAGACAGAGCATTTGTCTGCGGTTGTCCTTTGTCTTTTGACTTTAAGGGTTTTTTGCTTGGGTGGCGGTTACGTACGCACCGCAGTGGCAGATTGTACACAAGTCTGTATGGCAGAATATGAGTGAACGCCGCATTTACGTTGACTGTGACGGCGTGTAGCATCCAATTATATAAATATATGATTACAGGGCTCGTAGCACGTTGTGGACGCAGAGGGTTACCCAGCACGTGACTGGTTAACATGTCACGTAGAGCGCTATTGAATCGGATTTCGCGTTCTTGTGTAATTCCCACGCATGTGCAACCTGCTCATGGCGGACTACTGGGGAATGATTGTCTCGACTAACAACACGCAGCGGTCGCCTCAATTTGCGCTGTGCTGCGTTTTCCGCGAACATCTGCAGGGTAACACACAGCGATATGTGCGATGTGTCCTTGGACTTAGTGTGCACAACGTAGAGTACGACAAGGTTGTACAACACCTTCCGCCAGTTGAGGCGACCTAACCAGGATCAGATTGACAACCTACTGTAACATCAAGGTGCTTTGCACAAACTCCCACGATCCCCGAGGCTGGAATATGTACCCTAGAATGAGATTGTACAACATCTTCAGAAATATAGATCTTGGCAACCTTTGTGCCGGAAGAGTTGTTGTACAAACCAGTGCGAGTCTGACAATATTCACAACATAATATCAAAGTGTTTTGCACAAACTCCCACGATCGCCGAGTTTGTAATCTGTACCCTAGAATGAGATTGTACAACATGTCCAGAAATATGGACCTCAGCAACGTTTGTGCCGAAAACGTTATGTAAACTTGTGTATTTCCGACAAGATTGACAACCTCACACCCATAGACTTTGCACAAGCTTCAACGATCGCCGAGGTAGCAAAATCAACCCGTGGATGAGGTTGCGCATTAATATGGAGAACC
>CBRAFJ010000116.1:0-2019 GCA_967755195.1 uncultured bacterium
GACCATTTATAGTTGAACTGTCAACTAACTCAACGACTCTTACCTCGAGGTCGCGTCTCCACACCCCGAGCCTTCAGGGTTGACAGCACTGTCGTTCTCGACACCCCAACTCGGTCAGCTACAGCTCGACTGCTCATGCCGGATCTATACAGCCGCACAATCTCGTCCCGATCTCGCTGCCTAACCCGACGCTGCGTTGGCACCGGAACCCGAACCAGAGTGGAAGGGACGGGCTGCGTAACTGGGGTGTTGAGCTTGAGAGAGGCCAGCACTACCAAGAAAAACGGATTACCTTCAGGTAGTCCTTTTTTCTTGGTCGGAGCTAGTGCTTTGAACCTACGACGCACCGTGAAGCGGTGCAAGTCGTAAGGTTCGTGAAGTGAGGACGCGCACAGGAGTTTTACTCCGAGCACGCCGCAGCGGAAAAGCGCAGCGCTATTCCTACCCCCGCTACAGGACGACGTCCGCTACTCCTACGTCTAATGGCACGTGCTATAAATTGCAGTAAAATCTACATTGTTTGTCCTCAAACTGACTACGAACTATAATAACCATAAGATATAGGGGGACTTCATGGCGCTGCTATTCATGGACGGGTTTGATGTCGGAGACTATGCCGTTAAGGGGTGGGCGTCCGTCGCATCAAGTGGAAACACGCCGACGTACTCGCTTGTTGCAGGCAGGGTCGGTGGCAATGCTCTTAATATGGCTAACACGGCCGCTGTCGGTAGTGGTTACGTTGAGCAGATGCGCCCCATACCTGCGACAACGCAACTAACTATGGGTGTGGCAGTGAAGCTAACTACTGACTTTGGTTTAAGCGGTGGATTTCTGATCTCCCTCTTTGGTGATGCTGGGGCAGCACAACACCTAACCCTCGTCAGTGATGCAACAACCAAGGAGGTTGTTTTGCGCCTCGGATCACAGACCGGAACGGTAATTGCCACATCTGGGAAAGTTATGACCCTCAACGTTTGGGCTTATTTTGAAATTCAAGCGACAATTGCGGATGCTGGTGGTACGTGCGTAGTCCGCATGAACGGCTCGACTACGCCTATCATCAACTATTCCGGTGACACTAAAAATGGTGGTACCGGGACATCTATTACCTACGTTGCTTGTGGCGCATATCGTGCGGGGCTAGTGGTCTCCAATGAAGCGGCGGCTTTCGATGACCTTTATATACTGGATGGCACCGGTGGAAGCCACAATACATTCCTTGGCGATGTCCGGATCGCTTCACTTCAACCTGACGGTGCTGGTATCGATACTCAACTTACTCCAACAGGATCGGCAACCAACTGGCAGAACGTTGACGAAACACCATACTCGACGACCGACTACAATGGCTCGGCCATAGTTGGTCAGCGCGACACATATGCTCTCGCAGACCTGCCGGGAACTATTACGACAGTCCACGCCTTGCAAAGCAATATAGTTGCCGCCAAAAGCGATGCGACTACCGCGAGTGCTAAAATCCCGATCCGTACTGGAGGTACCCTGTACTATGGTCAAACCACAGCTCTGAGCACCTCATACTTGACGTATTCTGATGTTCATCAGATAAACCCAAACACTAGTATTGCCTGGACACCGGCGAATGTGAACGGTCTCGAGGCCGGAATGGAAGTTGCCTAGGGCATGGCTGAAGCACGAGGAGCTGCTGGTTATATCGAAGCGAGTACGTCCGGTGATGCACAACTTCAAGTTGCGATGAGCTACGTTGAAGCAAGTACGACAGGCGCATCAGAACTTCGGGTTGCTACAGGCTACGTTGAAGCAAGTACGACAGGGAATGCCCAACTTCAGATGGCTGTAGTATATATCGAGGCGCTCGTACCAACGCGTCCTGGCTTCATAGGTTGGGGCGTTCCAATGCTGACCGCATAACTACATAATTTAGCACGTGCTACAAAATGTAGTAACTGGCAAGTAGGGTACTAAACCTTGATCTTGCCACAAGCTACACGAACAGCCTCTGACCATGTCGGAAATGCGTGCAATGTGTTGGCAACTTGA
>CBRAFJ010000117.1:0-2004 GCA_967755195.1 uncultured bacterium
AGATCGCCCGTGGCTGTGAGCGTGTTTGTGAGCGGACTCCATGCTCCTCCGCTCCCGCTGAATATGACGTTAGCAAATGACGAGCTGCCTGGATTTATTGTCTTGCCCGTAGCTGTCGACGTAAAGGCAACCGTTCCTGAGTTGTGCGTAAAGGTCGCTCCGTTTGTCCAGCTACCGCCAGCCGACAATGTTCCTGATGGTGCCGTGACCGTGCCTGTCGTGATAGCAAAATCATTGTCGACGTTTACAGCCGTCGCTGCCGGTGTGAATGCCCATGCCCCGCCAGCGCCGTTGAAGGTCAGTTTTTCAAAGTTCTTTGTACTTGCGTCAACTGTTAGTCCACTGACTGTTCCACTCATTGTCGTTGTCTGACCGGACGATTTGGTAAATGTGCCACCCGCAGTATTGATCCAGTCACCACCGACATTGAGTGTATTGGTGCTAACGTTGAGCGCTGAGCCCGACGAACCCCATTTCAGGTCACCACCGACACTGGCTGCGGTTCCCCCGGCACTAAGCGTCACGTTGCCACCCGGCGTAAAGGTTTTGCCGCCCTTGATGTATAGCCGCCAGTCGTTATCAACAGTAAGGTTACTGCTCGACTCGTCGAAATGCAGGTCGCTATCGGCACACACCGTACCAGTTGTTTTGTCACAGGTACCAAGGTTGATGTTTGAAAGTGGTCCACTATCTTCATGCGTCGTCACGAGCCTGTTTTGATAGATATCGACACCGCTGATAGCGCCACCATTTGAGCGCGTGACTGTTGTGCCCATAGCTCCACCGTTTGTGTTCAGCCACACCGTGAAAACACCGCCTGGCCCGGGGTCTGGCATAGCCAAAGTGTATGTACCGTTAGCAGCGGCTGTGGTCGTTCGTTGTCCGCTACCGTTTAGGGCGCCTTTGATAGCCTGTGAGCCAAGTGTGGCCGTACCTTCATCGCTATACACCGTACCCGTGACATCGATGGTGGCAAACTTACCGATGATGACATCACGATATATTGGCATAGTATTGCCGCTAGCTATCGTGTACGTCACGTCATGTGTATGCGTACTCGTGGCGACGGTTGAGCCGATACCCGCCTTCGCCGTCCCTGCCGCACTCGGCACACCAGACGTTATTGTCACGCTGCTGCCGTGACCATGTGTCGTGCGGCCACCCGTCGTTCCTGCCGTCAAACTACCTTTGATAAGGTTGTTCGCCATAGCACTCCCACCGATAGTAGTTTGCTGCGTCCAGCCGGTCGGCATAGTCGTGTTGTCGAAAAATGCCAACATGCCGTTTGGCAATGCTTCGTTCGCCACTGATAATTTCGCGAACACCACACTAATGAACGATGGGTTGTTGTTTTCTGTTGTTGTCGTACCCGCTGCCAGCGTGTGCGTATGTGCACTCGTGCTGGCGGCCGTATTGGCACCGGTACCAGTCGTTGTACCAGTGAACGTTGCTGATGGCCCGCCGGATGTCACTGCAGCGCGAATATGGGAGTGCGTCGTCGCCCCGCCTGTTGTATTCGTGTTCTCACCCCTCAAGTAGTACCCGTTTCCCGGCAAACCCGTGTTGGCTGGATCGTTGAGTAGCCCATAGGATGTAAAGTTTGCGGGCAATGACGCTATCGACGCCACATCAAACATGACGATGGCATCTTGCGGCAGACTCAGTGGGTTACTAGCCTTGATGAACTTAAGGTTCTTATATGGAGGCTTAATATCAACACTACCAATCGCAGGATTACCAAATGTATGCGTGTGGGTGTTGGAGCCAAGAACAATCGTGTTGACAACACCGACGCTCAACTGGGCGGTCACAGCCGATGGCGCTGTCACAGAAGGTGCACTAAAGGCATGTGTCACGCTCTCGGGTCCGCCGCCCGTACCAACACCGTAGGCCGAGTTGGCTCGCGGAAACAGCTGGTAGAACGCATCACCTGACGCACAGGAGATGCATGTCCAACCAGCCGGTACCGAGCCGTTCGTCGTGTCCCACAGGACGATAACATCA
>CBRAFJ010000118.1:0-1992 GCA_967755195.1 uncultured bacterium
CACGCCTATGTTACCTACTAGATGCACCGTGCGACCGTCGGCACGTAACATTTCGGTTATTAAGGAAGACGTCGTGCCCTTGCCTTTAGTGCCTGTCACGCCAATTATCGGTGCTGGACATTTGTCAAAAAACTCGTTGGTCGCAGACCATATCTTGCCCCGCGTCTGGATTTTTTTAGGACTGAGGCCAGCTGTACGAACCACCATGTCAAAATCCGCCAGCTGCGAAAAGGCTCCCGTACCCAAAATAGATGGTGTACCGACCGGTATATCAGCCTCAGCTAGGTCTCCCTCGTCAACCACCGTCACGTCATGACCTAGGGCGAGCCAATACTCGTAGTTGGCCTTGCCCTCGACCCCGTAACCGGCTATGGCGACGTTCATGAACCTATTTTACCTCATCAAACAGAACAGCGAGCTTGGCGTTCAGGCTATCCATCAACGCTTTGTCGCCGCTACCGACGCCCCCGAGTAACCAACAGTTGGCGTTTATGAACTCGCGAGCAGTCTCAACGATACGGCGCTTAGTGACGGCACTGATAGCCGATGGACGGTTGTCGTAGTTGTCTATGTGGCCATCGAAAAAGTAACGGTCGGCGTACCAACGGTTGATCTGACCGACGGTTTGGGCGCCCATTTGATGACGGCCGATGCCATATTGTTTGGCTAGTTCGATCTCTTCTTCAGAAATGTCACCGGACAGTACAGCCTTGACCTCACGTACAATAATGTCGAACAGTGGCTCTATAGTGTCTAGATTGACCTCGGCACCGAAATCCCAGCTGCTGGCGTGCTCGTTGGCGCTGGTTTCTGAAAATATTCCATAGGCTAGACCGGCTTTGCGGGCAGCACCGAAAATACGTGAATGCATGGTGCCGGTTAGGATATGGTTGGCAGCACTCATAGCGTCGAGCTCGGCATCACTAAGGCGACGTGGCATAACCATAGAAAAACCGAAAGTCAGGTTGCTAGATTCTTTGCGACGGACCAAAAACGGTTCGGCGCTATGCACTTCGTCAACTGGTATACTCAGACGCTCACCGTGTGACATCTCCCAGTCCTCTAGCATTTCTATGATGCGTTTTTTGCGACGGTACATGCGACCAGCGATGATAAAACGCATGTTTTCACTAGTGTGAGTACGGTTGTAATGTTCTCGGATGTCACGAAGTGTGACGTTACCGATGGTTTTAATCGCTTCTGGGTAGGTCAGAGTCGCCTCGCCCAGCACCTGCTGCATTTTCGGCCACAGCAAACGAGTGTGTTTGTTCAGGTAACCGTTTAGTTCGTTACGGACGTTGCCGGCTTCTGACTTTAGCTCTTCCTCGTTAAAACGTGGTTTTGTTATAGCAACCTGTTTTAGCTCCAAGATACGCTCCCACTCAAAGTCGGCGCAGTCACTCAGGTAGACCATGCTGTGGTCGCTGGTGTAGGCGTTGTGGTAGGCGCCGTTTTTGGTGAACTCGGCCTCATAAGCCTGGCCGTCTTTGAACTGAGCGTTAGCACCAAAAGCCATGTGCTCCATGATATGCGCCGCCTGCTCTATGTCAGCATTTTTAACAAAACGATTGCCGGCCCGAAAGTGGAATTGAAAACTCATGACTGTCGCGCCAGGTATGTCTATAAGCAGTCCTCTAGCGCCGTTTCGGAGAGTTACTTCGTGTACGGTATGTTTCATGACGGTTTCCTAGTGGCGTTTGCGAGCAGTGCGAGCAGACTTGCGCTTTTTCTTTGCAGCCGCTTTTTTCTTGCTGGCAGGTTTAGCGGCCTTCTTTACTTTGTATTCGTCTTCGGAGTGAACGGTTGGCAGTCCAGCTTCGTTAACGCCGCGCTCGACAGAACCCCGAGCAGCAGCTGTTAGTTCTGAGTCGTAGTGATCGTCAGTGACAGCATTTTGGTTAACTTCTGACTTGCGAACGTGGAATATTGCGCGCAATACTTCGTCGCGGAGCGTAGCCTGCAAACCTTCGAATAGTTTCTGGGATTCAGCAC
>CBRAFJ010000119.1:0-1951 GCA_967755195.1 uncultured bacterium
ATGTATTTACGCCAGACACCATAACGGTAGGTTTTAACAGTGTGCGTTTTGACGACGAGTTTATTCGCCATACTTTCTGGCGCAATTTTCATGACCCTTACGAGTGGGCTTGGTCGGAAGGCCGTAGTCGCTGGGACCTGCTAGACGTGGTACGTATGACGAGAGCTCTGCGGCCAGATGGTATAAAATGGCCTGTTGATGAAAACGGTAAGGCAGTTAACAAACTAGAACTCATTAGTCGTGAAAATGGCCTGGTCCACACCAAAGCTCATGACGCGCTGAGTGATGTCGAAGCGCTGATAGGCGTGGCAAAGCTGATAAAGCAAAAGCAACCAAAGCTGTTTGACTGGCTACTGAAAATGCGTGATAAAAAAGAAGTCACCAAGCTTGTTAACCTAGAGGACCCACAACCATTTGTCTATAGTTCTGGGCGTTACGATGCTCAGTTCGAGAAAACTAGCGTGGCGTTTCCTCTGAGCCCAGGGACCAAGCCCGGCGCTGTACTAGTCTACGACCTGCGGGTTGACCCGACGCCGTTTCTGAACGCGTCGCCAGCTCAACTTGCTAGCGTAATATTCGCTGACCGCGCTACTCGTGAAAGAGAAGATTTTCAGCGACTACCTGTCAAAGACCTCAGCTATAACAAATGCCCAGCCGTAGCGCCACTAGGCGTATTAGACGAGCCAACTCAGAAGCGTCTAGGACTAGGCCTGGAGCTGGTGAAGAAACATATGGCGATACTGGCCGCCAACCCGGCATTTGCGGGAAGTGTCCGCGAAGCTTTCGAGATGCGCGAACCATTCGAGTCAAGTACCGACCCAGAATCTCAGCTGTATGACGGCTTTATAAACGACAAAGACAAGGGGCGTATGAGTGCGGTTCGGGCGGCAACCGCTGACGAGCTAGCTGACTTTCATCCCCAGTTCATCGACGAACGGCTACCCGAGCTACTGTTTCGCTACAAAGCTCGTTCGTTTCCGTCTAGCTTGAGCGAAGAAGAACAGGTCGCCTGGGAAAAGTACCGAACTGAAAAACTAAGGACTCAACTGCCACTCTACATGGAGCAACTGAAAAAACTTGCTAGCTACACAAGAGACACATATTTGCTCGAAGAACTTCAGCTGTGGGCTGAAAATGTCATGCCGGCTGATATTTAGGAAGTAGCCTGGGCGCGACGACGTTTTGCGGCAGTTTTCTTTGCAGTCGTTGGCTTTTTGGTGGTCTTTTTCGAGGTTTGTTTAACTGGTTTCGCTGGCTTTTTTGGTTCAGCAACAAACAGTGTCTGGTGGGCTAACCAGTAAAGTGCGGCGAAAAACCCGAAAGTGTAGGCA
Organism: uncultured bacterium; assembly: GCA_967755195.1. Classification (GTDB taxonomy): domain Bacteria; phylum Patescibacteriota; class Saccharimonadia; order Saccharimonadales; family Saccharimonadaceae; genus CBRAFJ01. The sequence goes on from CBRAFJ010000119.1 coordinate 1,332, forward strand.
ACGAGCATTAAAACCGGAGGAAGCGCCAAGTCGGTACCAGGTACCATGCCGAGGATAAATAGCGTGAACAGGTTGCTTGGAAGTTGGGTTTCTACGAGGACGTAGAAAATTCCAACGACAGCAAAAACCCAAAACAACACACGCCTTTTCATATCTGTAGATAGTATAACAAAAGTGCGTTTAGTACAACTAGATTATGTAGCTATAAAAAGCGTAAGCACATACCCAGAACAGGCTGATGACCAAAACTATGGCCACTGTGCTAAAAATAGGCCGTTTTTTTATGTACTGCCCGAAACGATGTGTCCAGTCCAGCAAGAAGTCGCGCAGCCGCTGCGCCCAGGTAAACTCGGTCGACAGCACGGCGATACCGAGTAGAAAAATGATCATGCCACCAGGGCCAGGAACGGCACCAACTATACCTGCTAGTAGAATCAACAAGACACCAAGGATAAACACCAGCACGCGACGGGGCTTGTCTGGTACGTATTTCCAGCCTCGCTTAACCTTGTCCATACGTTACAGTATAGCGCAAGTGGTGACATAACAGGGTAAAAAGGAGTATACTAGACGAGTTATGTCAGAGGTTATCCGGGTTACTGGTGCGCGCGAACACAACT
>CBRAFJ010000120.1:0-1951 GCA_967755195.1 uncultured bacterium
ACGGTGGCGTTAGCTATGCAAACCTGACCAACACCGGTATCTATACCGGCACAACAACATCAACCTTAACACTGACGGCAGCACCGCTTTCTAACAACGGTTATCTGTACCGGGTACTGGTAGGCGGCACGTGTAGCCCAGCAGTTACTAGTGATGGTGCTCTTTTAACCGTAGATCAGAATACGTTAATAACATCACAACCAACGACTACGACAATTTGTGAGACTGGAACCGCACAATTTTCCATTACCGTTGTTGGAACAGCGCTGACTTATCAATGGAGACAAAACGGAACACCAATAGCAAATGGCGGCGTTTTCAGCGGAGTAACAACACCAATACTAACGTTAACCAATGTACCAAGCACCTTTGATGGAAGACAATATGATGTAATAATCCTGGGTACTTGTGGGCCGGCTGCAAGCGCCATAGCGACATTGAACGTAGATGAAAAACCGGAGATACTAGGACAACCGGTGAACAGCGTGATATGCCAGGGAAGCAATACAAGTTTCACTGTAGACGCAGGAGTGACTACAACGGCGACCTATCAATGGCAAGTGAGTACCAACGGTGGCATCAGCTATATCAACCTGACCAACACCGGTATCTATACCGGAACAACAACGGCGACGCTCGATCTTACGGCGGCTCCGCTTTCCAACAACGGCTACTTATACCACGTGCTTGTAAACGGCGCCTGTAGCCCAGGGGTGATCAGTGATGCAGCGTTACTTACTGTTAATGAAACGGCAATATTAGTAACTCAACCCACGCCACAAATAATTTGCGAAGGTTCTTCAATTTCCTTTTCGATCGGCGCAACCGGTACGGGTCTAAGCTACCAATGGAGGGAGAATGGAACTGACATTACCAACGGTGGACTTTATAGCGGTGCAACAACCGCCTCATTGACCTTGACTGGCGTTCCGAACTCATTTACAGGCAGAAACTACAGCGTCGTCATCACTGGTACATGTGGTACATTAACGAGCAGCGACGCATTGCTTACTGTCAATCGAATACCAAATGCAACAGCATCCGATGCGGCCATCTGTAGCGGACAAACCACGTCTATACCGATTAGCAATCCTAACAGTGTGCCGTCAACAACATTTAGCTGGACGATACAAAGCGTAAACAATGTAAGTGGAGCTTTTGCCAGCCCAGGAAACACGATATCTCAAACGCTGACATCGACCGATGGCATTAATACAGGCATCGTAACATATCTCATACAGCCAAGCGCGGCAGGATGCAATGGAACACCCTATGCTGTCAGTGTTACTGTCACACCATTGCCTGATGCAACAGCATCCGATCAGACGATATGCTCGGGAACCAGTACCAGTATATCGATAACAAATCCCAACGGAGTTTCAGGTACAACTTTCAATTGGATTGTTTTTAATTCTTCTAATGTCACCGGTGCGACAGCCGGAAGTGGAACCTCCATCAGCCAGGTACTGACTTCAGCAGATGGAGTGAGTTCAGGAACTGTTACCTATAGGATCACACCACAGGCAAGCGTCTGTACCGGAACGCCAATCGACGTGATTGTAACAGTAAGCCCTAGTCCGGTCGTTACCAATTCATCGACGTCATTGATCCAGGAAATCTGTAGTGCAACTCCACTGAATTTCATTCCCACCTCTTCCATAACAGGCACTTCGTTTAATTGGACCTCTACCATAATAGGCACTTTGTCTGGCGTATCGCCAAGTGGGTCGGGAGCGATTACCGATACACCGGTCAATTCAACTAATACGAGCGCAGTCATTATCTATACAATTACCCCCGGCATTTCGGGATGCAATGGCACTCCCGTGAATTTTGTGGTAACTGTGCGGCCGGTCACCACTGCCTCGGCCTCACCTCAGACTATCTGTTCCGGATCTGCAACAAGCGTTGCCATTAGCAATCCCAATGCAGTAACTGGTACGACGTATAC
>CBRAFJ010000121.1:0-1927 GCA_967755195.1 uncultured bacterium
TGATAACTCCGACTATTATCGGCCACTTTGCGCGCTTACGATATGACTGTTCGGGCTGAAATGTTGTTGTTGAGCGTTCGGCAGGCGGGCGTTGAGCCATCTGCGGACGCACCTGTGGACTTCTTTGATCCATAAAAACTCCTCTTATGTTTAACCTATGATAGCACTGCTACGCTTGCCACTACTAGGACATAGGAATCATCCTGCAAAGCTCACTATTTCAAATCAATGAAGAACCGACGCCAGTCATCATCATCGAGATCTTTATCTGATTTCACAAACATGAGGGTGCCTCTGGCGTTAAGCACAGCCACCTGAGCGCCACCTGAATCCTTGGGACGTGTGAGATGCACCGTACCTGAGTCCACTGCAAACGAAGTATATTTATTCATATTCTCAACAACCTTGTCATAGGCGGTTGGGATATCAACAAATTGGCCAGGAGTGGGCTGCTCACTCACCGTCAGTTGTGTTCCGCTATATGCCACTTGAAACGTCAGTAGCCTGTCATGGGTATTGTATTTTACACTTGAGCGATCAATGATAGCCTGCGTCGCTTGAGAAAGCAGTAGCGCTGAGGTGAGCTGTTTTCTAATGGAGTTCGGGACAGGTTCTTGGGATAGCACAAGCATGATCGTGGTCACAGCTCCAGCAACGAGAATGACCCCCATCCCACCGACTATCCACCACAAGCGTTTCATATAGCCAAGTCTATCACAAGGTATTTGCAAACTTTTTTATTGAATTGCAATGTTTGCAAACAGCGACGTACGGCAGTCATCGCTTGTACCGTTGGCTGTACAGGTATTACTGAAGGCTGATTGTGCTAAACCTAGGTAGGTAAACGGTGCTGGAATAGTACACGATGGTGAAACACCGCAGTTAGGCTGGGCTGCAGGTATCGCAGAGGTGTTGCCGTAGCCAGCTGTCGCCGTTGGATTGATTATCTGTCCAACCGTTCCGGCGGTGGCCTTAACATAAGCCGGACCACCTGTGACAACAATGGCGTTTACCGAAGTGGTGGCCGTCGTGCCGTCCGAGATAGCGACGACACCCGCAAATGCACTGCCTGTACCGCTTGTAGGAGCGTACTGCCCCTTGGTGCCGTTGAGCTTCACCGCCCAACCATTGGCGGAAGCTGTCGCCAAGGTTGCGTACTGTTTACTTGACGTCGTGAACACTCGAGTGTCATAGAGAGCAACGATGCCGTTACCACCTGCGTTTTCCTTGATGGTCGCCAAACACACTGGCGGTGCCGACGTGCTCCAGGTAGGCACCGATGCCGATGTCTCAGTAGTACTACTCGTGCCGAACGACGGCGCACTGCCTGCGGTAAAGATGCATAGGTTCTGGAAAGCGTTCGCTGTCGTGCTAATACTGGTGCTAAAGTTTGTGCTCTGGGCTGCAACGATTTGCTTTCGACCGTTGGCATACACCGTACAGCCAGTCCAGCGGATCGTGTTCGCGGCCGAGCCCACATAGACTTTACACGGACCGGCGCTCGACACTGTACTATTCACACCTACTAAATCGCCGGCTGTCGGTCCACTTTCCGGAACAATACCGTAAAGCAATAGACCGAGCTCACCGTTGGTAACAACATCTCGCCAGCCGCTATCCTCGCAGCTCCTGATAGCATTTGAGTTAGTGTTGTAGTACAAAGCACCCTGGTTGGTGGTAGCGTTGCAGGTTCCCGAATCAGCAAATGTACTGTATGAATCAAGCTGCAGCGTAACTTGGGCAGTATCAGTAGTGCTGCTACCGATCTGGACGCGGCTATTTGTCGTATCTGCAACAAGGACACTTGCGGCTGAGGCATTGGCAACAGTGAAGGCTGCGGTTGAGGTGTTGTATACCCTGGTAGCACCAGCGAAATGGTTGATATCTGACGCACCTTGCTGGTAGACACCGAAGCCGTTCGTGACGC
>CBRAFJ010000122.1:0-1850 GCA_967755195.1 uncultured bacterium
GTTGTGGTGCAACATGTGGAACTCGCCATGAATAGGCAGGTAGTATGTCGGGTTTAATGCCGTGATGAGCTTTATGTGGTCGTCGTAATAGCCGTGACCACTCAAGTGAATAGGACCAACGCCAGTCAGGTGGCTTTTGCCGTTCTGGATAACGTCACTTCCCTCACGCATCAGTCCGTCGACGGTACGAACGACGTATTTTTCGTTACCTGGAATAGGGTTCGAGCTAAAGACGATAACGTCAGAGTTTTTGACCTTTATGTGCTTGTGCGCACCGCTCGCCATACGGTTTAGGACGGCGTTGAATTCGCCCTGTGAACCGGTACAGACTAGCAGTACCTTGCCATCAGGAAACTTCACTAGGTCTTCCATTTTGACGACAGTGTCTTTTGGCACGCGGATAGTTCCGGTGCGAAGTGCTAGTTCGACGTTTTGGATCATGCTGTAGCCGGCGAAAGCAACCTTGCGGCCGTGCTTTTGGGCTTCGTCCAGGATCAGCTGGATACGATGAATCTGCGAACTAAATGTCGATAGGATAAGTCGTGAGTTCGGGTAGGCCTGCATGATCTGGCCAAAGCTCTGCTGAATGTCGAACTCACCGTGTGTGTGCGAACCTTCGCTCTCACAGTTGGTCGACTCGTTCATGAGTAGCAAAATGCCCTCTTTTGTAGCGATTTCTGTCAGACGGTCTAGGTCGAACTTTTTGCCGTCGACAGGGTTGTCTTCGAAACGCCAGTCACCGGTGTCAACTAGGTTACCGACTGGAGTACGTACGACGACAGCGGTCGCATCCGGTATCGAGTGATTCACACGGACTAGTTCGATGTTAAAGCTGTCACCTAGTTGAACGCGTTCGTGAGCTTCTGGGTCCATAACGTGGTATTCCGGAGTGTAGCCACTGGTGGCTTCTTCCATGGTCTTTTCGACCATACCGAGGGTAAATTTGCTACCGTAAACTGGCGCCGGTATCTTGTGGATGATATGGCGAAATGCGCCAATGTGGTCCAAGTGACCGTGAGTGAACACAATTCCACGGATCTTGTGCTTATTCTCTTCTAGGTAGGTTACGTCAGGCGTGATGTAGTTGATACCTGGATAGTCGCCGCCTGGGAACAAGAACCCCATGTCGATGACGATGATGTCCTGGTCGTATTCGATAGCCATCATGTTTTTACCGATACCCATTTCACCTAGTCCACCGATAGGCATGACTTTTAGGCTAGGACGGTTGGCGGCAGTCGGACGACGACGCTTCATGTCAGCTAGGCTGAACTGTTTGCCTTCGTATCCGTTGTAGATAGACTTGTTGACCGGCACATCTATGACGTGCTGGCTGGCGCGAACATTGACGTTTTCGCTAGTTCGACGCTGCGCACGGAAAACTTCGCCACGGCGTGTAGCTGTGTTGTTCAGTACGGTGTTGTCAGATTTTTTCTTTTGTTGGTTAGGCCTCTTTGACGCATCGTCAGGTGTGGCATTAGTGAGTCTTCGTTGACCCATAAAGTTAATAATTTCCTTTCTTTTGTTGTTTCAACAATTATTTAGTTTCAGATATAGGTGGAGATAGTTTCTGGTCGCTACTCTCCGTCTCAAGTGCCTTCACTATAGCACAACACCCCTGTTCACGCAAGTTTCTACGCTACTTCAAGGCGCCATCTGCTAGTTTTTTCGCCGCCAAAAAGTCATCGATAAGCGTCTGCCGCATACCGCCGTTATACAGTGCGGCGGCTGGATGATATAGCGGAATAACCAGGAACTCACTGTCGTGATATTTCACTTTTCGAGCCTGTCCGTGGTCGCGCGAGATAACTAGGTCAGGCATAAACGCCGCCCCGCTATGACGGCCTAGA
>CBRAFJ010000123.1:0-1839 GCA_967755195.1 uncultured bacterium
TGTTTTTCAGTCCGGCTGGTGGATGTTTGCGGACGCAAGCCTGGAGAATCTTGTTCAGGTCGGTCGTTTTGACCTTTTGCTTGCGACGAGCGTCTATTTGCATAGCGATGTCGAACAGTTTGGTGACGTTCTGACCGGTGACCGAACTGGTGAAAATGAGAGGCGCCCATGGTACGAATGCAAAATTGTGCGTAATAGTTGGCGCTAGCGCGTCGCGAGTAAAGGCGTCGCGACCTTCGACGCTGTCCCATTTACTGACGACCAGCACTAATCCCTTGCCGGCTTCTTTTATCATGCCAGCTAGTTTCTGGTCCAGCTGCACATTCAGTTCGTTGACGTCCATTAGCAGCAGACAGATGTCAGACTCTTCGATAGCCTGCAGTGTGCGTAGGACGGAGAATTTCTCGATGCCGACCTCTTGTTTGCCGCTACGGCGAACACCGGCGGTGTCGAGCAATTCGACGTCGCGCTGGCTGTAACGTACGCTAACGCGGTTGACGTCGCGGGTGGTGCCGGCGACGTTGGCGACTAACGCCTGTTGCTTGCCTGCTAGGGTGTTGAACAAGTTGCTTTTGCCAACGTTTGGACGACCGATAAGGGCGATACGCAGAACGTCGTCTGGTTCTGGTTCTGAAATGACTGGCAGTTCGGCCGAGATGGTCTCTAGGAGTTCGCGGGTACCTTGGTTGTGCTCGGCACTAGTACGGATAATCTCTTTAACACCTAAGCGGAGGAATTCGTCGACTGGCAGGCTGCCTTTTAGGTCAACTTTGTTGGTGACTAGAATGACTGGCTTTTTGCTCTTTAGGGCGGTTTTTGCGATACGGCGATCTTCGTCGCTCGGGTAAATGGTGCTGTCGACAACCACGACTATGACATCGGCCAGTTCGGTTGCGTCAGCTATCTGGTCCTGAATAGATGCCTCAAATTCGTCCTCGGCTGGTTTTAGACCAGCGGTGTCAACTAGCCAAAATGACTTGTCATCATCGTTTATGCGTCTGACGACGTTGTCTCGAGTCGTACCGGCCTCACGAGCAACAATCGCCTCGCTACTGCCGTAGAGACGGTTGAACAGGCTACTTTTGCCTACATTTGTTTGGCCTACGATGGCGACATATGGAAGTTTGCTCATATCTGTTTTTCCTTGTTATCTATAGTATAACAGAGGTACTGGGTATTGACAACCCGCCTATTTATTTTCAAAGCTAGTTAACTTTTGGTACGTTCTGAAACTTGCCGGACTGTAGTTCATCGAGCATGTATGGACCGAACTGGATACGGTGCAGACCGACAACTGTGTAGCCGAGGGCAGCAAAGGTGCGGCGGATCTGGCGGTTGCGACCTTCGTGCATACTGATGCGCCAGTGGCGTCGGCTGTCGTCGTTGAGGCGTGTCAGGGTTAGCTGGCTGACACCGTCCTCTAGTGTGACCCCGTGGTCGTTAATCATCTGTTGGTGCAGCGGTTCTAGGTCGCGGTCGAGCCTAACATCGTAGAATTTTGTTTTGCCAAAGCTGGGGTGAGTCATACGGTGAGCAAAGTCACCATCATCTGTCAGGAGTAGTAGGCCCGAACTGTCGCGGTCTAGCCGACCGACAGGTTTTAGTGCGCGCAAATCTTCCGGTAACAGTTCGTAGATGGTCGGGTCGCCGCCCTGAGAGCGGCGTGAAGTCAGGTAGCCTTCTGGTTTATGCAGTGCTATGTAGGTGTAGTCGGCTTCTTGTTGCCCTTTTACGGACTTGCCATCAAAAAGAACGGCATCGCTAGATGATACCTGAGCACCGAGGCTGGCTTTTTGGCCGTTTACTGTAACACGACCAGACTCGATGGCGTTGTCGACC
>CBRAFJ010000124.1:0-1818 GCA_967755195.1 uncultured bacterium
ACATTCTGGTCGACGAGTTTTAGGACACCAATGACGCCCAAATGCGCCTACTGTGGAACCTGACCAACAACCCGGTAAGCGCTGGTCGGCCTAACGTCATGATAGTTGGCGACGACGACCAGGCGATCTACCGTTTTCAGGGTGCAACATTATCAAACATCCTGGATTTTCGTGAGCTTTACAAGGACGTTGCTCTGGTCGTTTTGACCGACAACTATCGTTCGACAGGAATCATACTCAACACAGCCAGGCAGACTATAACTAGAGCCGTCGAGCGCCTAGAGTATACTATCGATAGCCTGGACAAAACTTTAACCCCGCACTTCACACCAACTGCAACATTAGTAAGTTTCCAAAGCTACCTGGATGAGTCTTCGGAATACGCAGCCGTTGCTAACCAGATAGCCGAGCAGCGCAAAAAGGACCCTGAGGCGTCAGTAGCTATCATCGCTCGCCATCACCGTCAGCTACAGGGGCTTTTGCCATATTTACAACAAGCCAAAATACCACTCAGCTATGACCGTCGCGACAATGTACTCGACACACCACCGGTACTGTTTTTGGAGCTGCTAGCCAGAGTTGTCACAGCGCTTGCAGAGCAGGAGCTAGACCGCGTTAACGAACTGCTACCGGAGCTTCTAGCGCATCCATCATGGAACATAAAGCCGAGCACACTATGGCAACTCAGCGTCGACTCGTACAAAAACCGTCAGTTCTGGTTAGAGACCATGCTGGGTAGCGAAGGCCAGCTGCACGACATAGCCAACTGGCTCATCTACACCGCACATCTGTCACTGCACGAACCGCTAGAATTCATAATCGACCACCTGACCGGCACTATAGAGCAGCAGGTTGCGGATAACGGTGCAGGCGAGGGTGACGACAAAAACTCGAAAACACACGAGGATCTGCATTCGCCGCTGCGTGATTATTTCTTTTCGCATGACTTACTGCAGTCTCGTCCGGCTACGTACATAGCTTACCTGGACGCATTGTCGTCCATCCGTCGCCGACTACGTGATTATCGCCCAGAAGGTCAGTTGCAGCTACGCGATTTCGTGCACTGCATAGACCGCTACCGCGAACTAAACATCGGCATTCAGGGTTCAGGACATATAGTTGCAGACGGCAATCCAGTCGAGCTGCTAACCGCACACCGCAGCAAAGGCCTAGAATACGACAGCGTCTATATAGTTGATTGCGTCGATGCTACCTGGGGCGAAACAGCTCGAACCAGGAGCAAGCTGATAAACTACCCGCATAACCTACCTATCGGCATCAGCGGAGACAGTAGTGACGAACACATTCGTTTGCTGTTCGTTGCGCTGACGCGAGCAAAATCTACTCTGCATCTGACCATGCACCAGTCAGCACCAAACGGCAAATCTTTACTACCTGTCGGCTATCTATCTCATGTTGAGCTAGATGAAAAAACCGAACAAACACCAGCGCTAGAACAACGAGTTATCGACTGGCGTAGCGGTCTGAACACCATCCAAGAACACAGCATGGAAGAACTGCTACGCGATACGCTAAAAACCTACAAACTCAGCGCGACGCATCTATGTAACTTTGTTGATGTTTCGCGAGGTGGACCGGAATTATTTTTGCTACAAAACTTGCTACGCTTCCCGCAAGCTATGAGCCCGAGCGCCGCCTTTGGCTCGGCCGTTCACACAACACTACAACGTGCTCATAGCCACTTTACGGCCACCGGCAAAAAACGTCCGGTCGAAGACCTACTGGGCGACTTCGAAGCAGCCATGAACGAATACCAGCTGTCGCAGGATTCTTTTGACCATTTCGTCAAAAAAGGCA
>CBRAFJ010000125.1:0-1816 GCA_967755195.1 uncultured bacterium
AAACCCGTGGCGGACAAACCTGTGGCCGAGCCTAAAACGAAGTCATGACATCGGGTGGTTCTGCGATGGCTGGTCCGATATGGACCAAATCTATCCAGGCATTCCTAGGCAACAGTCCGGCTGAAACATTCACCCAGCCTAGCGGTGTCACTAAGGCACCAGCCTGTACGGCTAGCGGCGGTAGCTACGAGGAATACTTCATCAGTGGTACCGTACCTCGCAACAATTGTAAAACTGCCGAACCTGAAACACCGGTCCAGAAAGACTCTGATGGCGATGGTGTCCTGGACAACAAAGACAATTGCCCAAATGTCGCCGGTAGCTCGTCTAACCAAGGCTGCCCAGTGGAGGAACAGGAGCCAACCGACAGCGATAACGACGGAGTGGTAGATTCGGACGACCAGTGTGACGACACTCCGTCTGGCGTCGATGTCGATAACGATGGCTGTCCAGTAGTTCAGGAAGAGTTGGATAGCGATAACGACGGGGTGGTAGACGCTGACGACCTTTGTCCAAATACTCCTGCTGGTCAGATTGCAGATGTTGACACGGACGGATGTTCGCCGTCACAGCAGGCTATTTTGCCTAACCAGCCACTGGTATTGCCGCGGCGTAACGCCTAGTTCTCTAGTAGTTCGACAGCAAATCATACTTGACATACTTTTCATACCTGGAGTATACTAGGAACATGCACAATAAAAAACTATACGGTACAGCGACCGTGGGCACGAAGGGACAGGTGGTTATACCTGCTGACGCTCGCGAGGAACTGGGTATAAAACCAGGCGACAAGCTGTATGTTGCTGGTTCTCGAGAAACCAAGTCATTGTTTCTGATAAACGAGGACCAGTTGCGCACCATCATAGAGCATTTTACGGATAGTCTCGAGTCAGCAAAAAACGCTCTAAATATCAGCGAACAAAAGAAAGACTAGACCAAAATGCATCATCACTTATCCTTGCGCAGCAAGGTCATTGTTTTGCTGTCCGTCATGGCCAGTATGTTCCTGGTCGCCCTAGACCAGACCATCATCTCGACCGCACTAGGTAGGATAGTCGAAGACTTCCATGCCTTTGACAGCCTTAGCTGGATAGTCACGGCATATCTGCTGACAACTACCGTTACTGTGCCGATAGCCGGTAAGTTCTCTGACCTTTTCGGACGTCGCACACTGCTACTTATCGGTGTGACGATTTTCGCACTTGGATCACTCTTTAGTGGTCTGGCGACCGATGTAAACCAATTGATCTACGCTCGAGCTTTCCAGGGTATAGGTGGTGGTATTATCACCGCTAACGCCTTTACTATCATCGGCGACTTGTTTGCTGCCCGTGAGCGCGGTCGCTGGCAGGGTATGTTCGGGGCGGTCTTTGGCCTGAGCTCTGTCGTCGGACCACTACTGGGTGGCTGGTTGACCGATAGTCAAAACATTCTAGCCCTCACGACTGACTGGCGCTGGACGTTCTATATCAACGTTCCGATCGCTATCGTGGCCTTTATCCTGATCGCCATTTTCTGTCCGCCGCTGCGTCATTCTAAAAAACCTAGTATCGACTATGCTGGCGCAGCTCTGTTGACATTAGCCCTGGCAACTTTGGTTCTGGCTGTCGACAACACGGAAACGATCTTTGCTGGTCTACTAGAGACGACCGGCTGGACGGTGACTGGCCTACGAGTAGCGATGTTTGCCATAGTAGCGAGTGCAACGGCTGGATTTATCGCTGTTGAACGTCGAGCCAAAGATGCCACGCTGCCACTGCGTTTCTTTGAAAACCGCAACTTTGTACTCATCATGAGTATTGCAACTCTGTTCGGT
>CBRAFJ010000126.1:0-1799 GCA_967755195.1 uncultured bacterium
ACACTGTCTACTCCGGTCAAAGCAATGGCAACAGCTACCTCATACAGCCAGTCGATGACTTTTCTATCACTGGTAGTGCTGCAAGTTCTATCTCAACCACAGCCGGCGACCTCACCGTGCAGGGTGGTTCTGGTACCGTCACCCTCGGTACAAGCACCAACCTCACAGCCAGTGGCGCCCTTACCGTTGCAAGCGCCGCGTCTACCGCTCTTACTCTCACCAGCAACGCTGCAACTACATGGAAAACTACGAGCGGTAACCTGACTATTGACGCTGGTGCTACCCTCCAACTCGGTACCGTCGATGCAACCGGTTTGAGCCTCTCGAAAGCTGGAGCGACAACAACAGTGAACGGTGCGCTAACTGTCGTCACAGGGCAAAACTTCACCGTTAACGGCGATGTCTTTACGGATCTAACTGGCAGCGGCTTGACGGTATCTGGTAGCGCCCTCACAGTCGATTCGACGTCTTCAACCGGTTTCTTCCGTAACGGTGGTAACAGCTTCGGTGGAGGCGCCACCCTTGGCACCAATGACAGCAACAGCCTCGCGCTTCGCACCAACGGCACGACTCGTGCAACATTCGCTAGTGGTTCGAACACACTATATGTAGGTAACGGAGATGGTACCGGCCTTGCAGCGTCTCCAAACTCATTCACGATCCAAGCTACGAGCAATTCCGGCACTGGTGCCGGTGGTGCTTTGACTATTCAGGCTGGTGGCAGCGGCGCATCAGCCAATGGCGCAGACCTCACGCTCAACAGCGGCACAGGCGGCAACAGCATCAATGGTCAAGTCGTCATCTCTACCCCAACGTTCAAAGCCTACACTGGTGCGCTACAGAAATGTACCGGAGCGGCAACAACTCTGAGTCTCTCACAGCCAAGCATTGATAACTTTGGTACAGTGAGCACTGCATCTGACTCAACTGCAAACTGTACCATCAGCGTGCCAAACCCAAGCATTACTACAGCCGGGCGTGTCCTGTATATCACTGCCGACAACACCTCAACTTCAAGCTTTGTCCTTTCAATAAACGGTGGTGGCGCGGGTAACTTAGTTGCTATGCGAGCAAACTCGTCGGCAACACTCGTTTGGAACGGTAGCAAATGGGCACCAGCCGGTGCCTCAAGCTCCACAACGCTTCAGGCAGCCTACGACAACACTATCCAAAGTAGTGGTGGTGCCGAGTTAATCATCAGCAAGACGGCAAGCACCAACGGACTGACGATTCGTGACGACTTAACAAACTCTGTCAACGGCGCTCTAGTCAACATCCAAAGCAAAACTGCTGCCACCCTCTTCTCTGTCAACAGTAACGTCACTGACTACGCATCTGACGCCGGCGCAGAAGTCGCTGGCGCTAGTGCGAGCACCTTCCCTTCGAGCGCTTGGACTGCGCAAGGAACCGGTGCCTCAATTACCAGAAACACCAACGCGAGCAATCCAATAGCCACAGGACAAGCTTCAGTCGAGGTCACCACCTCTGGAGGCAGCTCGGCGGATACTGGTGTCAAGAACCAAATCGTCGACCCGACACTGAGTACACCGACAGCTATTGCTCTCAACGCTAACAATCACTACAACGTATCATTCGCCGTTCGTCTCCCTGTCGGTGCGAATAACTTTGCAGACCTGAAAGCTGAATATTCTCGAGATGGCACGACAACCAGCCTTACCCCATGTACAACCGCCCCTATCGTTGTTGCTATCAACGCCTGGACCAAGGTGAACTGTAGCTTCACCGCCCCCGCAAGCGGCATCACAACGAGCAACGCAATTTTCATTCGCCAGACAGCT
>CBRAFJ010000127.1:0-1769 GCA_967755195.1 uncultured bacterium
GCCACGCAGGGTCTACCAGTTCCAGACTACACTGCGTAACGAACTACGCGCCAAAAGCGGTATCATGCGTGGTCGTGAATTTGACATGAAGGATATGTACAGCTTTCACGCGACCAAAGAAGATCTGGACAAGTATTACGACGAGACTATCGAGGCATACAAGCGTGTCTACGATCGCCTGGGTATTGGTGCTGATACATATGTAACTTTCGCTAGCGGTGGTGCATTTACGAAATTTAGTCATGAGTTCCAGACTATCTGCGATGCCGGTGAAGATGTTATATATCTGCACCGCGAGAAAAATATTGCTATTAATGAAGAAGTTGTCGACGAGGCTATCAAAGACCTCGGAGTCAATCGAGAAGATTTGGAACAGGTAAAAACTGCCGAGTCTGGAAATATTTTCAAGTTCGGCACTCAAAAAACCGACGAAATGGGACTTTATTACACCGACAAAGAAGGTAAACAGCAGTCGCTCTATATAGGTAGCTATGGTATAGGCATAACGCGCGCTATGGGCGTTATCGCAGAAAAGATGAGCGACGACAAAGGACTGGTCTGGCCAGAAAATGTCGCACCATTTAGCGTTTACTTGGCGACTATAGGTGACGTTGCCGAGCAGGCCGAAGAACTGTACAACAAGCTGACCAAAAAGGGTGTTGAAGTGCTATACGATGATCGCGATACGCGTCCTGGTGAGAAGTTTGCCGACGCAGATTTGATGGGTATACCACACCGTGTTGTTCTGTCGCCAAAGCTAGTAGAACAGGGGTCGTTCGAGTATAAATCTCGCACCGCGGATGACGCCCAGCTATTGACAAAAGACGCACTCTTCTCTATACTCTCTACAGCTGAATAAGCGAGGGTAGGTCTAATACTGAAGACACGCACACATGAATGGTGTGCGTTTAATAACCCAACTGAAGGATGTCGATATGAAAAAAACTTATCATCTGACCAACGAGGGAAAAACCGAACTCGAAACTGAACTAAAGGAACTGATCGCAAAGCGCTCAGAAATTGCCGAAAAGATTGCTAATGCTCGTGACTATGGTGACCTTAGCGAAAACGCTGAATACGACGCTGCACGTGAAGAGCAGGGAATACTAGAGAGCCGAATTGTCGAACTCGAAGACATTCTAGCTAACGCCGATATCATCAAGCCAACCAAAGGCAGCACTATCGGTGTTGGTAGTACAGTTCACCTAGAAAACGGCAAAAAAGTTGTTTATCAGGTTGTTGGTCCTGTCGAGGCTGACCCGCTAGAGGGTAAAATCTCTAACGAATCACCTATCGGTGCCGCCCTGATGGGCAAAAAAGTTGGCGAAAAGGTAACTATCACTACTCCAAAGGGTGATGTTACTTACAGCATCGAAGCTGTAGCCTAAGCAACTTTTACTAGAAGATAAAAGCGCTCCCTATGGGGTGCGTTTTTTCTTTGACCTCTGATATAATCATGTGGATATGGCAACACTAAAAGACTACCGCGACGAACGACTTCGTAAACTAGAAGAACTGAAACAGCTGGGCGTAAACCCATACCCGGCCGACAGTCACCGAACTCACAAAACATCCGATATTACCGGCAAGTTTGACGAACTGCAGGGTCAGACAGTGACTATTTCTGGGCGTGTTTTGGGTATTCGCAAGTTCGGCAAACTAGCTTTTATCGTGCTGAAAGACTTCTCTGGACAGGTCCAGTTGTTTTTCCATGCACCAGACGTTGCCGAGCTAGATGCCACACGCGGAATATTAGGCATGAAAGAGCT
>CBRAFJ010000128.1:0-1769 GCA_967755195.1 uncultured bacterium
GGTACCACAGTAGTCTTGGTGAAATTCCTGCGCTACGTCCCAGCTCATGCGCAGTGTTAGCTTTGCCGTTTCCGACAAACCTTTGGCACCGGTGCTCACTACCAGAGCGCGTGGAGTCAGGTTTAAAGCCACGCGAGCCCGGTCGAGTGTAATGTTGCTGTCAGCTAGTATTTTGGCTGCGACAGAAGTTTCTTGGCTCAAAACGCCAAGTAGTAGATGCTCGGTGCCAATGTATGCACTTCCAAGCGAGCGCGCAATCATGTCGGCTTGTTCTAAACTGCCGCGCGCGTTTTCAGTAAGACGATGAACGAAATCTTGTAGGTTATCCATACGTTATAATGCCCTCGCCCAGGAACTTACAGGTTCCTAGATGTATTTAGTATAACCCAATTAGCACTCTACGTGCAAGAGTGCTAATGGCATAATGAGACAACCATTCTGGTTTTCTCATCGCGCGGGCGAGCGGAGTAAATCCACTCAGGCCGGCTTCTCTTTCCGAACGAAAAATAGCAAAAAAAAGAAACCACCCTGTCGGATGGTTTCCCATTTTTAGCTAAAGATATCTTACTTGTCGCCGGCTTCTTCGACAGCACTTAGTAGGCTGTCTTCGATGTTCTTTTTAGGTTTTGCCGGAGCGGCTGGTTTAGCAGCGACAGCGGTCTCGATGTCTAGTTCGTAACCAGTTAGTTTGCTGGCTAGACGGACGTTTTGACCACCACGACCGATAGCGATTGACTGCTGGTCTTCGTTAACGAACACGCGAGCGCGTTTTTCGTCTTCGTTGATTTCGATGTTTGCAACTTCGGCTGGGCTCAAGGCGTTAGCGATGAAAGTCTTTACGTCTGGGTCAAAGGTAACGATGTCGATCTTTTCCTGGTCACCAATCTCGTTCATAACAGCAGTCACACGAGTACCATGTCCTCCAACAAATGTACCGACCGGGTCAACACCAGGTACAGTACTAGCAACTGCTAGCTTGGTACGCTTACCGGCTTCACGAGCCAGAGCCTTGATCTCGACAGCACCGCTCTCCATCTCTGGAACTTCCTGGCGGAAGAGGTGCTCGACAAATGCTTCGTTAGCACGACTCAGGATCAGCTGAGGACCACGGTTCTCACGCTCGACGTCTTTCAGGAAGACCTTCACGCGTGAACCGATACCATAGTATTCACCAGGGATCTGCTCGCTCTGCGGCAGAATACCGATAGCTTTGCCTAGCTCTATGCGCACGACACGTGGCTCAACGCGCTGGACTGTACCAGTGATAACTGAACCGATCTTGTCAGCAAACTCTTCCATGACAACTTCACGTTCAGCTTCGCGTAGCTTTTGCAGCACAACCTGTTTGGCAGTCTGAGCGGCGACACGTCCAAAGCTTGACGCCTCGAACTCTTCCTCAACGACATCACCAACTTCGGCACCCTTTTTGTATTTCTGGGCTTCTTCTACAGTCAGTTCGGTTGCTGGGTTTTCAACCTCTTCAACAACCTGGTACATGACAAATACTTTAGCTGTACCGTTAACGGTATTTAGTTCGGCACGAACGTCCTGCTCGCGGTCACCGTTATCGCGGCGCCATGCAGCAGCAATAGCCTGCTGAACAACATCCATAACAGTTTCTTCGGGAAGGTTCTTTTCTTCGGCAATAGTGCTCATGACCATAATGAGCTGTTTTATGTTCAGTTCCTGCATTAAAATTTCTCCTTTTTATAAAAGTCTTTTTCACTAAAAAACCCGACCTGCCGGCCGGATAAGTACAAACACATTTT
>CBRAFJ010000129.1:0-1739 GCA_967755195.1 uncultured bacterium
CTATGCGGCGTGATCAGCGCAAAATTACTTGGAGCCGAGCGAATCATAGCCCTGAGTCGTAATCCCGCTCGCCAAAAGCTTGCTCGTGAGTTTGGTGCCACAGACATTGTTGAGGAACGCGGCGAGGCTGCTGTCGAAGCAGTTCTGAAACTCACCGACGGCGTGGGTGTGAATGTTGCGCTTGAGTGCGTGGGAACAGACCAGTCCATAGAAACGGCCGGCGGCATCACACGACCCGGTGGAATGATCGGCGCAGTAGGCGTTCCCCTATATGACAATTTCAAATACCAAAGCGCTTTTTGGAAGAATATTGGTCTAAAGGGTGGCGTAGCACCAGCACGTATTCACATACCTGAACTTTTGGAGGCAGTATTAGACGGACGTATCAACCCCGGCCGTGTTTTCGATTTGCGAACTGACCTGGACGATATCAAAGAAGCCTACGCGGCTATGGACGAGCGTCGAGCGATCAAGTCATTACTTAAAGTGAGTGAACCATAAGAAACGCTTTTTCACTGCTAGGACTACTTAGATTTAGATTGCCTATCAAGCACCCACTGGACTGATGGACTTATCGCTTTATCGGTACGGTGAATACAGCCTATCCAGCAACAAGGACGGCGCATACCTTCGGCAAGTTCAGTAGGCACTCTCCCTACTCGACGACCTCTCGTTTCGATAAGCTTGGCGCCTTCAACCCAGCAAATCCACTCATTGCGTGCCAGTGGAGTGATGTCATTCCAAGCTTTAAGCCCATCTGGGTTGGTAGTCAGCGCTTTTCGCAAATCTGCTGGTCTCTTGTGTACCGTACCGCCGAGCATTTGTAGTTTGTCCATACTGATATTTTACAGCAAGCGCGTTCTGATTTCACTGAAACCTCTGGACATAGTTCGCTGAACGGACTTAAGGCTTTTTTCGTGTCTTGTTTTTCTTCTGCCACCGTCGCCAGCCAAAGTATCCACCAACACCCAGCACAAGCAATGCACCAAGCACATATAACCAGACATAGCTAAACGTACGACCAGCAATTGAAACGGTATTTGGGTCTTGAGCGTCAGCTTCACTACCTGCAGTAAACAGCCTGCCGTCGAAGAACGGTGACGGCTCGATCTTCGGCTGTTTTTCATTGTCGCCCAAGGGGCCGCCTGAGGGAACTGTATTTGGTTGGTCGGTCGGCGTGGTTGCCGACGAGCCGCCACCGCCACCTGGACCTGGTGCAGTACTACTGCCGGGACCAGGCCCGACGGTTGACGCTTTTCCGCCAGTTATTACGACGGTATCGTTACCTCCGGGCAGACTGTTGCCAGGGTCAAAACATGAGTTACGTGAGCCGTCATAAAAAGGTCCATCAAATGTCCCATTGCCGTTGTAGCATTTGTACCATTGGGTCTCAAGCGTTGTCTTGTACCATGGGTCACTTTGGCCACCGTTCGTGTCACAGTTACCACCTAAGTAGTAGCGTATAAGCGTTGCAATGACGAATCGCTTGTCGTTGCCGGTAACGACAAAGTGAGGTGTATAAAGAGGTACGTAGGACTGTGTAGGTGAGGGTGTAACGTACGGGACATCGTTACAGACGGAAAACTTATGGTCAAAGGCAAAGTCATCCATGGAAGAAGGAGAACTTGTTCCACCGAAATCGTTTGGCACAAAGGTACCTGGCGGCGGATCGTTGTCAAAGTTTGGCCAAGAAACAGATACACAACGAACGTTTGCGGCGCAGTCAATACTAGTTATAC
>CBRAFJ010000130.1:0-1700 GCA_967755195.1 uncultured bacterium
AGGGAAGAGTGGACGGGCCTTGAATGACCCCTGTCTTACCCGGCAAGGGGTCTATCCCGTCCGGGGGAATGTTCTTGTACCCCTTCAGGTATTCTTCGTTGACGCGCACCCGGGAGCCATTTAGCAGTTTTGTCATGATGCTAGGTTAAGGCACGTCTGCAACGGTGTCAACGGTTGTGCTGTCAGCGGTTTCCTGTATTTCCTGCACAGAGATGTCGAAACCGTACCCGTAGTAGAACGGGTTTCCGCAGGACCACCCGACTTCCAGCTCTACCACATCACCAAGGTCCGCGTAGATGTGCCAGCGGGTGTAGCCCTCCGTGGTACCTACGCCAGTGATGACGTGATCAATCTTGTCAAGGTGCCAGATCACGTTTTTGAGGTCTGTGTAGGCACAGCAGTCACCCGTGTCCACCAAGGCAACGCGCTTGCCATTGTCCAGCACAAGGACGGTTCCCCTCTCGGGTGAGGACCATTCGTACCTGCTTGGGATGGTGGTGTTTTGCTCCACACCAACGATACGGCGGCCTACAACATGGCCCTCAAGCGTGGCCACGTTGTCTGGCATGGTGCCGTCATCTTCGTCGGGGTCCAACTCTTCGGGGGTGTAGTTCACTGTAGCTCCTTCATTGCTGTTGTTTGTCATGCCTTGAACTATAGGGCACCGCTTCAAGCCTGTCAAAATTTTTCAAAAACCAAAAAACCCAAAATGGAAATTGGTCTAGACCCTTCTTTAGAGCTTTTTCTTTTGTGCAGCCTGGATAGTTGAGAGTCAACTCTCACCAAAACCGGTCGGCACCCTAGTAAAGTCGATGGACTTACTAAATGCGACTGATTCTCATTAGCATTTGACAGAATTAGGCCCTGGATGCTATATACGCGCGTAGGCATGTATGCGCGTTCCCTCTAAGACCTGGGCACCAGGACACCTGGACTACTCCGGACACGTTTAGACCTGGACTTGCACACTGCTAGGACAGTGTGTAATGTCTCTCTTGTAAGTAAGACGGAAACAACGAGAGGCAAGCATCATGGCAACGAAAAAAGAGCTTGAGCGCACGGAAGCTATCGAAAAACTCCATGCGATTATTAGCAAGGGTGATACACTCCACACTATTTTGCGCCACGTCTCCAGTTCGGGTATGTCTCGTGTTATCTCAGTTGTCTACGTGGCACCGGACGGCGATATCCTGTCCTTGGACTATCTCATTAGTCAGCTAGGCGTGTATAAGCGCACGCCGGTTAGCGCTAAGCATGACGGGCTCAAGGTCGGCGGGGCTGGCATGGATATGGGTTTTGCCGTTGTCTATGACGTAGCGCAAACTGTATTCCATGACGGATACGCGCTAAAACAGCGTTGGCTCTAATAGCGTTTAGTCTCTAACAGCTAGTCTGTTAGAGGTTATGCACCATTAGTCACACTTGAGAGGGAAACAACATGTCAACGGTAGTAAGTCGGATAGACGCTATGTACGCCGCTAAGACGGTATATCCAGGGGACTTGGTCTATTACAAGCTCAACTCAACGGAAGTCCTGGCAGTCCGGCTTAGGGATATTCACCTTGAATCCCAGACTTGTGTACTGGAGGTTACAGCTACTAAGAGTGTTTGGTACTCGCGTGGCGAGATGATTAGGGACGTACCGTTTAGGGAAGTAGTCAAGCGCACCCGCTGGGATCACCCTAGGTTTAGTATTAGGT
>CBRAFJ010000131.1:0-1681 GCA_967755195.1 uncultured bacterium
CCCTTCAAGCCGGTGCTTCTGATGGCGGTTCAAAACCAGGTGGTGTTGTAAACCATGCCTTTGCTTTTACCCTTCCGGGCAGTAACACAGTTGGTTCAATCCAATTCCTCTACTGCACCACTGCTAGCGGCGCTTGTACGATGCCAACAGGTCTCGTGACAACATCTGCAACACTTGGTGCTGAAACTGGTGTCACTGGCTTTTCGATGGTCAACACAACAAACGGTGCACCTCACTTAACCCGTTCAGCAGCTGCTATCGGTTCTAGCGTCGCGGCTACCTACAGACTTGACACCATCACTAACCCAACTGCTACTAACACGACATTCTTTGTACGTATCGCTACTTTTGCAGCTACCAACGCCACTGGTGGTACTGGCGACACCGGTACCGTCGCAGCGAGCACTGCTACTCAGATCGTTCTGTCGGGTACCATGCCTGAGTCGCTCATCTTCTGTACAGGCGGTACCGTTACTACCACATCTAGCATCCCAGACTGTACTACAGCTACCAGCGGTGTCATCAGCTTCAACCAGCTCTTCTCTCCTGTTGATACGGCAACAGCAACTTCACAGATGGCCGCGAGCACTAACGCTGGTACGGGCTATTCGATCAGTATTAACGGTCCGACTCTCACCTCAGGCGCCAACACCATACCTGCTATGGCAGCGGCCGGCGTTGGTGTCCGCGGTACTGGCCAGTTCGGTGTCAACCTCAAAGCCAACACAACAACGACCTCTACTCCAGCAGTTGGTACAGAAGTAGCCCCAGCCGCTAACGGTACTTCACTGAAAGGTCAGGCTCTGACAGGTTATGACACGGTCGATACCTTCAAGTTCGTATCTGGTAACGCAGTCGCTAACAGTGCCAACGGTGGTGCTGGACCGACTAATGCCCAGATCTTCACCAGTTCATATATCGCCAACGTTCCTGGTAGCCAAGCGGCGGGCACCTACACCACCACCCTAACCTATATTTGCACCGCAACGTTCTAGCATAATGAAAAAAATCCTCACCACACTCACTACCTGGCTCGGCCTCGTCACTGTCTGCACAGGTCTCTTTACCCTGGCTGTCTCCGCAGCACCAGCACCAAGTTCTGCAGCGCCATCTACTGTCACCGGTCAGGCGCTCGAAATTGCTCCGCCTGTCCTCAATATTTCTGCCAACCCTGGTCAGACAGTCACTACGCAGATCAAACTGCGTGACGTATCAAACGGCAAACTAGTCGTCAAAAGTCAGGTAAATGATTTCGTAGCTGCCGGTGAAGACGGTACACCAAAACTTCTCCTCGATAACACCGAGCCAAACCCGTACTCATTGAAGGACTGGATCACACCGCTCCCACAGATGACGCTTGAACCACGCCAGGTAAAGGACCTCCCTGTAGTTATCACCGTGCCCGCTAACGCCGCTCCTGGTGGTTACTACGGCGTCGTACGCTTCACTGCTACCCCACCTGAACTCGAAGGAACTGGAGTATCACTCTCAGCTAGCCTGGGCGCTCTCCTGCTCGTACGCGTCAATGGTGCAGCCAAGGAAGGCCTCGAGATCGAAGAATTCTCCGTCAATAACGGCGGTAAAGCTGGCTCAATCTTCGAATCAACACCGCTCAAGTTCGTTGAAAGACTGAAAAACACCGGTAACATCCACGAGCAACCTGCCGGCCAGGTAGCGATCA
>CBRAFJ010000132.1:0-1675 GCA_967755195.1 uncultured bacterium
ACTACACCAAGAAGGCTGATATACCAGAGAATGCTACTGCAGAACAAAAGGCCGCTATAGAAGCCAATGTCTCGCTTGCCAAGGTGGGCAATGAAGTCTATGGTCCTGAAACTACTATGTCTATCCGTGCCGAACAAGTTTTGTTCTGGCAGAACCTCAAGGCCGACAGTAAAGTTGCCAAAGCTATCGAAGAGGACAAGTAGTCACCTATAATAGGTAGTATGCCTGAACTACCCGAGGTTGAGACTGTTCGTCGTGGACTAGAGCGCCTGATGGTTGGAAAACGAGTCACGGCGGTTGTTCATGATAACGAAAAGAGTTTTCCTAACGCACCAAATGACGTTGAGGCGTTCCTTGTTGGTGCTCATATATCGTCTATTAGCCGTCGTGCCAAGGTATTACTCATCGACCTCGATACCGACTACAGCCTTGTAATACATCTCAAGATGACCGGCCAGCTAGTTTATCGGGGCGAAGACAATTTTGGAGCAGGGCACCCGACGGATAGTCTCATAGGAGAGCTACCCGACCGTTCTACACGTGTCACATTCACTTTTGACGATGACTCACATCTCTATTTCAATGACCAACGTAAATTTGGTTGGGTGAGGTTATATCCAACGCTCGAAGTACCGAACATATATTTTATGAAACTAGTTGGGACCGAGCCACTCGACGATGCATTTACGGCGAAAGATTTTGTTCAGTGTATGCGTAGGCGAAACGGCACCACTGTTAAAGCAGCACTTCTGGACCAGTCAGTGATCGCTGGTGTTGGTAATATTTACGCCGACGAAAGCCTATGGGGAGCCTGTTTGCACCCGTCGCTTCGTGTTCATGATATCCGTGATGCACGACTAAAGACATTGTTCAGTGAGCTCAAAGAAGTGCTGGAACTGGCTATCGAAAAAGGCGGTTCGACTGACAAAAACTATGTAAATGCCGAAGGCAAAAAGGGAAGCTATATCGACTTCGCCCGAGTCTTTAGACGTGAAGGTTTAACCTGTCCGCGCCACCCTGACGCCATCATCGAAAAGAGCCGAGTTGCTGGCAGGGGTACGCATACCTGTCCTGTATGTCAGCCAAAACCGAAAGGCACTGCATGATCACGCTTTTTACTGGCGCCAACGCCTATGCTGTCCGACAAGAAATTCAGAGTCGCATTGCGGCGATGATAGCGGCAAATGGCCGAGAATCTGTTGAGAGAGTAGAAGTTAGCTCACTGAAGGCGAGCGACATGCCTCAATTGCTCATGGGAGCATCACTTTTCAGTAGCGATAAACTCGTCGTCATCGAAGAGCTCTCGCAGAACAAAACGGTGTGGGGCAGTCTCGACGAGCTACTCGGGGGTGTACCGGCGGAGACGACACTACTACTTGTCGAAACAAACCCTGACAAGCGGACAAAAGCCTACAAATGGTTGCAAAAAAATGCTGAAGTGCGAGAGTTTAACGAGCTTGATGAACGAACCGCTGCACAATGGCTACAGACTGAAGCACGTCGCGAGGATGCTGATCTGAGTAGCGAGGCAGCACGCTACCTCGTCCATTACGTCGGACTCGACCAATGGCGGCTGAAGGGCGAGCTCGACAAGTTACTTCTGGCCGAAGAGCCGATCACCACGGCACTTATCCAGGATATTTCCGAGCCGCACCCACAGGCAACAGCCTTTGAG
>CBRAFJ010000133.1:0-1667 GCA_967755195.1 uncultured bacterium
TGTATTAGCGGCCTGCCAAACGGTTTGTCGACCTTGGCACGAAGATAGGCTATATAGGCCTCAACCGTATTTGGTAGAACATCAGCGTCAAAGTCCCAAACATGGCTGATAATGTTGGTTTTGGACAAAATTCGACCCTGGTTTCGCATCAGGTATTCCAACAATGCAAACTCGGTCTGTGAAAGATGTAGCGGTGTGTCTGCTCGCTTCACTTCATACGACACTACGTCCAGCGACAAGTCATCAACCATCAGAACGTTACTGACGCTGTCATGCGGGCGACGTAGCAGTGCGCGGACTCGAGCCAGTAACTCTTCGAACGAAAATGGCTTTACCATATAGTCGTCTGCGCCACCATTTAGACCGTTTACACGGTCACTAACCTGACCCTTGGCGGTTAGCAGCAGTACAGGTGTATCTATGCTCTGCTCGCGAATTTTCCGGCAAATATCCAGACCATCCATACCACCTGGTAGCATACGGTCGAGAACTATGATGTCAAAGCTATCCCCGAGCGCTGCCGCCAGGCCGGTAAGACCGTCGTAACAAACTTCGACTACAAAACGTTCCTGCACTAGCCCCTGCTTTACGGCATTGGCTATTTTGTGCTCGTCCTCAACTAGAAGTATCTTCATGCGACTATAGAACCAAGCCTAGCTGAGAGCCGGCTGAGAAACTAAGCCTGGTCTACGCTAGGCTGTTTCTTCTGTCCAGTGATGTATTTGTAGAGCAGTGGGTAAGCTGCGCTGTATGCAATAACCAGGTAGATGGTTACAGGAATACCGATGATCGTGAATGCTATCAGTACAAACACGATGTTGGCACCGATGATACCGTAAACTTTGCCGACGTTTCCCTTAGAGTCGTTCCAGCTAGCCTTTAGCGCTTCCATAACTCCCATGCCGTCGATAACGTATAGGCTAGACAGCATTAGGCGTGGTAGTACGAAGAAGAACGGAACGATAAATGCGATGAATGAAACAAACAGTATGATGCTAACTAGTATGTTTAGACCGGCTAACTTTAGAGCTACCATTGGATCTATTGCCTTGAAGGACTCCAGGGCACTCATTTTTGCTCGAGCGATGCCGGCAAACATGGTTTTATATATTGCAACAGACAGGACGATACCAACAGCAAATGACAGGATATTGCCGAGCAGTGATGTCTGCTGAACCTCTGTAGACATGCCGGCTTGGACTGGTACATTTAGTGACTTGTACAGATCTGCGTTATCAACGGTAGTGGTGAACAGTGAACTAATTATCATGTTTACCAAAACTGACAGGACGATAAGGATGACGATAGTCCAAACGTTATAGCCTATCGCTGCTTTTGAATACTTGAAAAGGCCAAACGCCTTTGGCCAAGTTGTTGGCACTGACTCTAGCTTTGATTGCGCTTCCATGAAAGAACCTCCGTTTAACGTTTAATATGTGTTTAGTATATCACCGGTTACTACCTACTTGCCAAAACAGGGGTAATCTGTTACATTTGTCTGTGTCCTTTTTCAATTCAGCGAGAGGATTCGCTGAATTGTGAGGAGGAACAACGACGGCATGAAGCTTTTGTCGTTTACGACAAAACGAAATGCCCGAAGTGAGTTCCGACGTGGGCCAGTAGCTCAGCTGGTTAGAGCACCTGCCTCTTAAGCAGGGTGTCGAGAG
>CBRAFJ010000134.1:0-1646 GCA_967755195.1 uncultured bacterium
ATCATCAAGAACTGCCATACCAAAGAGCGCTTTCTCGTTCGGTTGGTAGGATGAGCGACTGAGATTCAGAGCCAGTACACCCCAGGTGAAATCTTGGGTGTAGGTTTCTGTCTTACCATCATTCGCGATAGCAACTTCCAGCTTGTACTTGCCCGCCGCAAGCTGGCCGTCAGGCTGGATTGCGACACGAAATTCGTCAGGACTGTGCTGCTTAGGAATAACGGAAGAGATGACGCTGGCTGGTTTGCCGGCAGCAGTCAGTACTTTGACACTGATGCTCCGTGCGTCATACGTATGGCCGGCTGTGTCGATAGAAAAGACTGGTTTCTGCTCGAGAGAATAGTTAGCGCTCACCTCACCAGTTCGGGGATCAAAAGTAGCGTATTCAGGTCTGATGGTAACTGTATTTGTCAGGATTGCTGCCAACAGCACGAACACACTGGCGACGAGCACACCAATAGCATCACCGTGACGATGTATTGTCCGGTGGAACACTACCCTTCTGGCGACCCTATGGATCGCATTGCTGTTCGGCATATGTTTTCGTATTCGCAGAACCGAGCACGACTCCTCGCCCTCGACTCCTTAACCTTTCCCTAAAATGCCTATGTAAATAATACTCGTTTTAAGGGGTGCGCACAATACAGGATTCTCGAGGTAACGACCACACGGAAACGAATCTTTTGTCCTCATCCATTTCCCCATGGAAAAAGCTTGCGTTTTCTTGCGTGCTTATGCTAGGATAGCGACAAGCAAAGTTGACCACCACCAACCTGCAAAACAAACAACCAAGTAGGTAAAACAAAAATGGTATTTCATGGTGGTCACCACGTCACTCTTAGGCTTTATAAGTAAGGCCTTTTCTGCGTTTTCACGCATACGACGTCCACGTCTAGCCTGGACCTCTGTTTTGATGGCTTGTTTTGTCGTTCTCACGTGCGCGTACGTGAACCCTAGCCCCGCCCACGCTACTGCCGGCATCAACCAGCAGATCAACTTCCAGGGTCGCCTCCTCAATAGCCAAGGTGCTACCGTTCCAGATGGCTTCTACAACATCCAGTTCAAAATCTACCAAGACGGCGACGGCCTGTCCGTCGGTAACACCACCGGCTCCCCCGTCGGCACCTTGAAGTGGACTGAGAGTCACCTCAACAACAACAGCCAGGGTGTCGTGGTCAAAAACGGCTTCATGTCCGTCCAGCTTGGCTCCGTCACCGCCTTTGGTTCTTCGGTTGATTGGAACCAAGACACGCTCTGGCTTTCCATGAACATCGGCAACACCAACGCAACATGTACGCCATTTGCCTCTTGTGCGCCTGACGGTGAGATGGTGCCAATGAAGCGCATGGCTGCGGTTCCCTACGCCCTGAACGCTGGTCTGTTAAACGGCCTGGCGAGTAGTAATTATGTTCAGCTTGCACAAGGGGTACAGACGGATGCTTCAACGAACACTAGCAGTATCTTCATCAACAAAACCAGCACGGGCAACCTCCTCCAGCTCCAATCAGCAGGCAGTGATGCCTTCACTGTCACCAATGCTGGCGACCTCACTTTTGGTGCGGCCGCCAACCATACCCTTTCCGTAGCCACCGCAGCGGCAAGTACCGCCGGCAAACAGTTAACTGTTTCAGCTGGTGCCGGTGGTA
>CBRAFJ010000135.1:0-1643 GCA_967755195.1 uncultured bacterium
CACCACCACCACCCGGGCCACCGTTGTGACCGCTCGTGGCGCCACCACCGCCACCACCGCCACCACCAGCCGCGATTGCAAGTGCTGTGGCACCGCGATAGATACTTGAATAGCCGGCTCCACTTCCGCCACCACTGTGTGTACCTTTGACACCGGCAATTCCATTTCCTCCGACGTATGTGTCTAGTGTCTCACTGGGTGTGACGCTAAGAGTTGATGTGACATAACCAGCACCACCACCACTTCCACCGGTTGAGTTTGTTCCACCAGAACCTCCACCACCTCCACCACCCCACATTTTGACCGTAACCTCAGTAACACCTGCCGGGACAACGAAAGTACTTGCACCCTGGCTGGTATAGGCCTGACCACTAAATGACGCTCCACCGACGGTGTAGACATAACCTCCAGAGGCAGCTGAGCCACCACCCCAAACGGCATTCGGTAGGTCGGCGGTGGTCTGCCACGAATCAAACCTGGCACCTGACGTCCGGCCCTTTTTGATCAATTTGTTGTCGACATCAAAGTCAATGTTGGTTTCGTTGTTGCCGTACATAAACTGTGAGGCGGTGACGACATAGATACTCGGGTCGATAGAAAGGGGATAATTGCCAGCCTTCATGCCATTCACTTTGACCCTCAGGGTTTTGCCGTCCAGCTCGTAGTTGCCCATGATACTGGATGTCTTGTCATTTTTTTCTACGATAACTGGTCTCGGTATGGAGAACAAAAATGTATCTTTCGGGGCGTTTTGCCGAGCTTTTTTCAGAAGCTCGGCGTCCTTGTCGGTACCAGTGGATACATTGCCGCTAAACAGCTTGTTGCCGTATATGCCGATGCTGCCGTCTGCTTCAAGCCGTGCGGCCAGGCCGTCACCGAGTCCTAGTTCGTATTCGAGCGTCATAGTGTCGTCCGTAGCATAGCTCAACACGACGTCTTCCTTTACGCCGGTTGCCTGCATAGTATTGACGAGCCAGCCTTGTCCGCTACTGAGTGGGTAGACGATCCGGTTGCCGTCCCGTCTGCCTTCTTGAAGCTTGAACTTGGGTGTCATAGAGAGACTAACTTTGTTCATCGGGTCGGTTACAGTTATACCTTTGGTTGGGTCTTTGTGCGCAGTAGCGGCAACGGTCCCAATATTTGACCGAGCGGTTCCTTGAGCCAGGGTTTGGCCATATTCAAAGGTGAATGCCTGCTGTTTGGCATCAAACTTCAGGCTTTTAGCCGCCTCTTCGTTCTTGGCAGACAGAAGAGACTCGGCATCACCGAGTGCGTAGGTGTGGGCTATGAAAAACGGCTGCACAATTGCGATGAGATTGGCTGCAAGTATGACTCCCGCCATAGACAGAAAACTGTAGCGAATACGACGATTTTGCCACAAGAAGCTTCTTTGTAGGCGGACAAGAGCAGGCTGGATATATTTCTGAGTATCATCGAGAACTGAACGCAGTTTAATAAGCCGCGGCAACCGCAAGCGCGGCACCGACAACCGAATCGTTACTTTACGTTGGTTTTTATTCACTTTTCCTCAAGTTCCACGTCGCCTAGTACTGGGGTTATTTTACCATAACCAGGTTGTTTCCCGAGCAGAAGGAGACTACTTGTTGCTATAGGTGAAGTTCAGGTTACCGACATAGGCGTTG
>CBRAFJ010000136.1:0-1624 GCA_967755195.1 uncultured bacterium
GACAGTGGCATCCGCTGGAGCCGGTACTTGGAATATCGCTGGCACTATCTATACCGAGACATTTGACATAAGCGATGCTGGAGTCACAGTACCAGACGTTGATGTTAACGCAGGTGGAGCAAAAGATGCAGTAGGCAACGCGCAGGAGCCAGACCCAACCATACTCGATAACAATCTGTTTGACATAGATACAGAGAATCCAACGATCTCCAATATAGTAGTGAATGATAACCCGATTTCAGATTCTGATGCTGGTGCCGGCAACTTCGAAGTTATGGTAACATTCAGCGAAACAATGAAGACATCCACAATTCCAACTATTGCCTTTGATCCTGATGTAAGCTCGACATTGACATTTGCGACAGGTAGCTGGAATCTGGCGGGCACAGAATACACGGCTACTTATGACGTAGCCGATAGTGAAGTTACCGAGTCTGAAGTCGACGTTAACGTAGGCGATGCTGAAGATGCAGTGGGTAACCCACAAGAGCCTGATCCGACTGCATTGGATAACAATCTATTCGCTATAGATACAGAGAACCCGACAGGAACCATCTCTATCTCTGACGCTAACGCGGTGATAACAGATGCAGACATTCCTGGCTCATTCACAGTCACAGTAGATTATGACGAAGCTATGGACGGTACAGTCAACCCGACCATCCTATTTAGTAACCCAGTCACAAACACGCTGACAGCTGGCCTTGGCTCATGGACTGACAGCAACACGTTCGAGTTTAGCTACACGCTGGTAGATGCTAACGAAGAGATAGCAGCCACTGACATTACCGTGGACAATGGACAGGATCTAGCTGGCAACGTACAGCTTCTGTCTTCAAGCCCGGCCGCCTTCTCTATCGATACCAAGAATCCGACCATAACATCGGTATCTGTGAGTGACACGTACATAACAGGAACTGACGCAGGTTCCATCTTCACTGTCACTGTAGTTTACAACGAACCAATGAACACAGCTGTAAAGCCGACAACGACATTCAGCCCCGCGGTTACAACAACACTCACTTTGGGTTCAGTAGGTAGCTGGGGAACAAGCACGTCCTTCTCAAGGACATACACAGTAGTAGATGCCGATGTCGAAGAACTGCTAGAGGATGTTGTAGTAACAGGAGGAAAGGACGTAGCAAATAACCTACAGAACCCGAATCCGACCATAGCCGCAGACGAGTTCAATATTGACACCAAACCGCCAATTCTGACCTTACCCGCCAACATCAATACTCTAGCGACTAGTCCATCAGGTGCAGCGGTCTCTTATGTGGCATCTGCTAATGATGGAATTGACGGATCGGTTCCAATAGCGTGCCTACCCGCTTCAGGCTCTACGTTCCCATTAGGGACTACAACAGTCAACTGTTCATCGTCCGATAGTCACGGCAACACAGCGACAGGTTCGTTCACAGTGACGGTCTACGTGACATTCGGCGCTGGATTCAAGCAACCAATTGATAACCCGGGCACGTTCAACATCGCGGCTAAGGACAGGACAATACCAGTGAAATTCAACATCTATGGATCTGGCGGGACTGAGATAACGGACCCAATAATCGTAAAGAACTTCCGCCTGGTAAAGCTGACATCCTGCGGAACCAGTGGAACTGACACA
>CBRAFJ010000137.1:0-1620 GCA_967755195.1 uncultured bacterium
GGACGAACCACCATCCAGGCTGCCATTGTAGTAAACCCCGGATATATCTGTAGTTGGGCTAACCGTTACCAGCTTCGAATATCGCCCTATCCGTGACTGCACACTAATAGGTGTCGTTTGTTGGGTTGTGATGTTACCATTTGAAGCATCAACGCCGTTTAGCAATGCCATATACCCCTTACTAACCACAACAACATGGAAAAATCGCCCCGGGTCTGTCGACCACTTCTGTACAGCAGTGGTCCAACTGCCGACTGTGCCGTTGGCGCCGAAAGGAGCATACATAACGTTATCTATTTTGCCTGTACAGGCCGCTGAGGCATGCGTCGTACAGCCTCCCACCAGATAGAGATGGCCATTATAAGCCACTGCACTAGAGCCATATCGGGGGGATGAGAATGAGGTGGTACGAGCCCAGCTACCTGTTAATGCCCCGGTACTGGAATTTATAGCAATGCTCTGTACGTCGTTTTGGAATGTCGTACAGTCTTTGCCGGATGCCATTGCGCTACAACCTCCCAAGACATACATATATCCACCGTTGACGACTGCATTTTGATATAACCTACCAGTTGTAACACTGGATCCTGCACTTGACCACGTACCGACAGTGCCAGCCGTTGCTCCACAACCGCCCGTGCCACTGTTACTGCCTGTGCATATAAGTGCTTTCTGCACGTCGTTCTGGAATGTCGTACAGTTAGCAGAGCCGTCAACAGCACTACAGCCACCTAGGATATACATATAGCCGTTATGTACGAGACTTGAGAGACCATACCTACCAGTGGTAAACGAGTTTGTTGTATTCCACGAGCCTATTGTTCCGTTGGAGTTGATGGGAGCGTATTGGACATCACTATGGAAACTGGTGCAGTTACCGTTAGTTGTGGCGCTACAGCCGCCCAGAACGTATAGATACCCGTTAGAGGCCACAGAAGACAGCCCGAAGCGGGCAGTCGTAAAGTCGCCACCGGCGCTTGCCCACGCTCCCGTAGTGCCATCATCACCCATGGAGACATATCGCACATCACTGTTCATGCCTGCGCCTGCGCAGCTCATTATTCCCGCCCCAAGGCCACCAGAACAACCTCCAGCTACATACAGATATCCGTTGTACGTTGTGCCGCCATGGTTTCCCCTGCCTGAACCTGAAGCGCCTTGTGCTGCCCATGCGCCCGTAGAACCCGATCCGCCGTTATTGATCTTGGCATATTGCAGATCATTGAGTAGAGCAGCCGAACTCGCACATGCTCCCAGTATCCCCCAGTTGGTGCAGCCCCCGGCTATATATAGGTAGCCGTTATAGATTGTACCCATTAATCCTCCACGGGTAGTTGTAAAGCTTTGGGTAGTGTGCCAGGTACCAAGTGTGCCAACAGTGCCATTACAGCCGTCGGTAGTTACGGTAGTCTGGCAAATACGGGCGTACTGGGTATCGTTATAGTTACTTGTGCCCGCGCCAAAGATACCACCTGCTATATAGACATATCCGTCGTAGGCGCCAGCCATGAAATTTGCTCGGCCATTGGTAAAGGTATTGGTACTCGCCCATGTCACTGTACCGCTACTGTTAAGCACGGCGTACTGCGTTACACTATTAAAGTTAACACCAGCGGTTCG
>CBRAFJ010000138.1:0-1588 GCA_967755195.1 uncultured bacterium
GGTATGAATCGTATGTATCACCTCATTATGGTAAACGCACCCCGATACTATATCCACCTCCATATGTTGCACTGATATGATACGTTGAATTGATGTCCCGGTACATCATCAATGATCGGGCAGCCTACAGTATCGCAACAAATAAATACGGTACCCTGTAAACCCGAATTTCTATTACGTACGTAGAACCAGGCTGAACTTACAACCCATCTCTACTTGTAGGATGATATTTTAGACTACTGTACGTACACGGGTAATAATTACTTCATGTATCTGTCCTGATAGAGCACCCGCGAAAAGACCTACCCTACAACTAAATAACACACCCTTGAAGTAGTAGTGGCAATATTACTGCGCTATGATACCTCGTACTGTTGTGGTTTACAAAAAAAGTCGAGTAATCTAAACAATAAATACACTGCTGTAACTAGTACTCATCATTTCAATAGTATTGGCATGGTGCACGTTCATTGAATCGGTGATAGGTGATATACCTGTTACCTGGAATATACGTACCAGGGTGGTGCCAGATACTCACGCAGTAACTGGTATGCAAACGTTTAGGTGACTATCGGTACGATTATTGCCAGTTCTGGTCTATATAACGGTCGCATACCACGAAGGAAAGCACAACCCCTTTAGATAACACCCCTCGACCCACATGAGCTCACCGACGGATTCATGATTTATTCTGTTTTTCGATTGTCACTTTGTCGCTGGGTGCCGTGGAATACCGCAGCCCCTACGGAGGTGCGTCTTAAAACAGAGCACCAAACTCCAAAATTAGTGCACCACCTGGTCTATAACACCCAGCCACAAGTCAAACCCAAGCTGCGAGTCTCCCGTGCATGTGGCTTATCGCGTGAGATGCGTTACATAGCACAGACCCCCGACAAAACACACGGTGATACTACTACAGCAGTGTTAACGGTAAAGCTGTTATCACCGGGGGATGATCGCTCTTCCGTGGTCTATACGGTCCATATAAGACAATAGATCATACATGCCTGGTAGACGGTACACATTTCATGTTCAGGTTGTTTGTTGTGAGTAATAGTCAGCAGGGGAACACGGTAAGACCATACATATTCCAGTGACACGGGTTGGGTGTGTGGAATGGTCTCTGTCATCAACCCTAGTCGTAGAACTGCACTCCTCATATAAGAGAAGCCACACGTATTATAATGCAAGCGGGTGTCAAATGGCCGGACACACCCGCCAGCCAAAAAAACACCGGGTTTGGGAGAACGGCCAAACCATGTCGTATATCGGACGAATTCATTGAGCAATAATTATACCGCTTTGTACGCGGGGGCTTTTTCTGGGGTTGAAAACTACGTTTGTTTCGCTTTCGAATTTTTGTTTCCCCGGAAACCGGGGAAAATGGGCCGGCTCTTCTTGGAATGAGTCTGACCGCTCACAGAGACGTGCTCGGATAAGTACCCGCTTCTCGACGGTCGCAGTTCAAACGCTTTCGGCCTGTCTCGTCTGGTCAGCATATATATGTAGGTTTTGGGCGAACAGAGCCCCGAGTTTGATCAACTAATTCTTGAAAACAACATTGAAAAACGAGCGAGTCTCAAACGTT
>CBRAFJ010000139.1:0-1574 GCA_967755195.1 uncultured bacterium
CTGGTCCTACACATTTGAAGACAAACAATACTTGGAATTAGTTTTGTGTGTTTTTGTTTCAGTTTTGAATGGGTTAAGTCCTTTTCTAAAGAGCTAGACCAAAGGTTATGGTACCACTTTGTGGCTCGTTCATAATCTTATCAGCAACATAGTGCCAAAGAAAATGGGTGTACCCCTCGTATGGAGCATAAAGTTGGCCACTATGTTCCCCAAGATTGAAAAATCCAACAAAAAGGGGTGTCTCGTCATCATCTGACCCCTGAGATGATGCCAGGCACAATACGCCATTATCTTGGTTGGCTCTTTTATTGTTCCGCAAATATATACGATAATACATGCCTTGCACTATATACGAGAACGATACGTATAATATGTACGTATGACGTACACCGAGTACGTATACGAAAACGATACGTACCATATTTTGAATACATACGAGTATTATGTTGCTTTGGCCATAGGCACTGCTGCTGCACAGCCTTTATCTTTGTTTGCCGAAATAAAAGTCGGGAAGAAAAAAGAGCCACAAAGTGGTACGATAACGTTTGGTCTTAACAGATAATTCTCCGACTTCGGGATAAAGAATATGTGCGGGATCACATTCTGTCGAAATCAAGAAATAATTTGATTTTTAGTTCTCTCTGTGAAATTCAGACCAGCTTCAAATCGAACACCTCAACCCGACAACGCATTGCTGGTGACTATGAACGAATGCGCTTGGGAGCCTCTAGCCGGACGCGCGCGTGGTCGACGCTAGGCGTAAACACTCGGCATATATTTCTCACATCCTGGGGTGTTTCTATGCGCAGTTCGGAGGTCGACAGGCTTCTTCGGTTCTTCGCTGTGTGCTCCCAGAATACAGGTGCAACCAACCTCATACTCGTGTAATAGTACATAAAGATCCATACGCGTTGAGTTACCTACTCTGTGTTTGTTTGCTGATGCTTTGAGATACCTCACCCGGCGAGGTCGTGTGTGGGCCTATAGGTCTAGCCAAAGGGGGATACACGCGTGACCCACGCCAGGTGGAAGCATCTACTGTATCTCTCTGGCTGTGGTGGCGACCCTTCTGGGCACATAACCACACCTTATCTATCCCATCGCATCTCTGCTCTCGTCGATCTCCTTGTTGGTATCAACATATACGTAGCAGTATCCTGTCTCTATTCTACGAGTATCTCTGTGTTGTCTGTAGTATGCTGTGAGATACCAGGTACCTGGTAGTAGGTGGTACGCAGCAATAAATATACAGCTAGCCAAGGACTGCGCCTCGCACGCGCCTAGCACCTGGATGCAAGGACATGCCGTGGGCTGGAACTACCGTGTGGTGTTTGAAACAACACGAGCTGAATAGAGTAGTGGCACTACTGCTGTAGACACGCACGTACTCGTACAGCATTCAGGTCTGGCTGATGTTTCCTGCTCATCCAAACTAGGTTTTTCACGTCCAAAGTCTTCAGGAGCAACAGGAGTAGCCAGGGGCGCGGGTGGAGCTGCGTACCCGCGTTAATCCGTTACGTATGCGCTGCTAGCTCCTTTTATTTTGCCGAAAAGAAAGGAAGCCCTCATAGCAT
>CBRAFJ010000140.1:0-1547 GCA_967755195.1 uncultured bacterium
GTCAATCTTGTAGCCAATGTTTTCGAGTTGTTCACGAAGACTCTGGAGACGGGCATCATTGGCTAATGCGGGTACATTTTCCATCATGATTGTCTTCGGCTTGAGAGCGATAGCAAAACGCAGTACTTCGTATACTAGCTCATTGCGCGGATCATTCTTCTTACCCCTATTACGCGTGCCGATAGTAGAGTAGCCCTGGCACGGAGGACACCCTGCGAGCAGGTCAAGTTCACCAGGCTTAAGTTTCATTTCTTTAGCCCACTCAAGAGGATCAATCTTGGTGATGTCATCAAGTTTTAGATTAGTTTTTGGGTGGTTGAGCTTGAAGCTCTCGGCGTATGTCGGATGAAACTCAACTGCGCCTACTACGTTGAATCCGGCTTGCTTTAACCCCTGTGTGAGCCCACCCGCTCCACAAAACAAGTCGATAGCTGTACGTTTACCCATTCCGTTAGTTACCCTTCGTTTTCTGCTTTTGGTTTTATTATAGCCGGCTGCCGGCAATTATTGTAGATGTTACATGTTTAATTGTACCACTACTCGTACGAAATAATAGATTTTGACATAGAGTCGTACTGATAGTCTGTAATAGTTTCATCGTTAATTAAGTCGATTGCTTCGTCGATAACTTCTAGCGGTACAGAGTACCATTCACTAGGTACGTACACCTTGCCATCAGTGCCCGTAATGCTCATGTCAAGTTTCACCTCGCCAAAGAAGCGGTGCAGGATGTGCTCGAGCTTTTGCGTGTTCATGTTGTAGCACTTATAGGTGGCGACTATTTCAACTGGAGCATTCAGGTAGGTTGGATCGGTAGTCGCATTCTTAATACGATCCTCTACGGTTCCGGTGGTAAATCCAATTTTGTACAGATTTGGCACGTCTTGTACCTGGGGTACTTCACTGTGTGATTTCAGCACGTATATATAGCCAGATTCGGTATCGTCTGCGGTAATCTTCTTGTCGAGCGCCGTAGATGTTACCGAATCGGTATCTTGCCACTCAGGTAGCTCTCTGTAGTTTGCTGGTACGACACGAGAGCCACCGCCCTCGTCATCGCTGCGGTATAGCGAACGTGCAAGTGAACGAAGTAGAATATTAGACTCAGTCCCATTTTCGTAAATCACGTGTAGTTTTGCGTTCACCTTGACCTTTGACGCGAATTTTTCTCCCTCATCAGCAACGTAAATTAGCACACCTTTCAGTACAAAGAAGCGGCCTTTTTTAATCTGATTTTCGCTACTAATTCTTACACGAGTAAACTCGCCAGCTTTCATGCGCGCATGCATGTCATGGAATAGTGGCTCGTACTGTGCGAAATCCTTAGCCTTGCGTACACGTGCAATTTGGTCGGGACGCTTTACGTCCTTGGGTACGTTACGAATTGTAAGAATACCAGTAGGATCATCGAGTAGCCCGAACTGGTCGCTACTAAGCAGGTCATCGATGCTTTGTGGTGCTGGCTCTGGTGTTAGTAAGTGATGCTCATCCAGATGCTTGAGTGCTTCAACTTTATCGTCATCGAGCATAATAGCGCGCAAACGAAT
>CBRAFJ010000141.1:0-1540 GCA_967755195.1 uncultured bacterium
GGTTTCTGCTGTCCTCGCTGACGACTACTGCACCTTCCTGCCAGTTGAAGGCGGAACCCCAGGTGAGTCTGGCCCCTCTTCGTTATCTCCGCCTGACAACCCGTATCGACCAGACGGACCCGCCTTGGCGTGAAGCCAGGGTCTGCCTAAGTGACGGCGACTTCATCGTCCGATGCTCCACCCTGTTCGAAGGCGACAGCGCGTTAGCCCGCCCACGAACCCAAGTCACTGAGTGGAAGTCCCTCCTGCTGGATTCTGGTACCTATGAAGCCCGCCTAGTGGTTTCTGATTCTAAAAATTCCTGCATCGCCCGCCAGACCGTCGAAGTTCACTGAAGCTGCGCCGACCTTTCGACTCCCGATTGCTTTGTAAAATTTAGCAACAGTGGTACGCGTAGCTCGGCGCATGCCTCCCCCACCGGGGTGGGCAGTCGTTTTGCGCCGAAAAGTGGCGGACGTAGAGCGTATCAGTCTCCCTCAGCCAGACTCAGCCACTCAACGTGACTACTGCTACGTACGTAGCACTACACACCTAGACACTCTAGGCATGATACCTCGATGGTCGAGGTATGTTGGCACACGACATAGGTTGGTAGGCGATATAGTGGGCAGGCGAATTCGACCTAAACCAACTAGGCTCAAGTCGATTACTTAGCTAGATTCGGTTAGTGGCGGGACTCAGCTACTCGGTGATTAGCCTAGTAGCTGAGAGGTAATTGGTAGGATTGCTGAGGATGTAGGCGGAGTCGAGAAGGCTAGAGCAGAATTAGCAGCAGCATGAACGCAGCGTAAACGGCGAGAATCAGGGTCATAGGACGAATGTTAGTCATTGGTGTGCTTCGTGTGTTCGTGTTGATACGCGGTCAGATAGGCTTTCCATTTACTCTCGAAATTAGCGAAGTATTCGGCTGGATGACCGACGGGTAGCCGTTCAGGCCAGCCGACTAGACGTTCAACAGTTTCAAAGAATTTACCCGGAACAAGCAAACCTATTTGGCCAAGAATGCAGCGCTCTAAACTGTACATGTCTAGCGTATCGACGTCGATACACAGTTGCCAGCCGGGTCGTTCGCGGTCTAGTGCTTCAATAGCGAGACGGTGGCCTTCAGTCATGATGCTTCCTCCGGCGAAACCAAGTTACTAACGCAGCGAGAATGCCGAACCAAAATGGTGCATGATTGTCTGTCATGAGGGTTGCTCTTCATAGGCGTCGAACCACGGACCATAGCGTTTGGTGCGGTTAACGGCGTAAGTTTTCCACGCAGTCGTAGACGATGTGTTCAAATCGCGACAGTGTTCCTGTGCCTGCGCGAGCGTAAGATTACTCGGCAGCCCGCGACGCTGTCGGAATGTTCCATTTGAGCGAGCACGAAAGAACATGCGCACAATACGATAGCGCGGTTGTTGGCCCCAAGCTCGCGCGCTCATACTTTGTGCTCCGACTCACGAGGAGGTCTCGCTGAGTGTCGGTTGTGGCTTGGGTTTCGGCGCGCCTTTGCCGTCTACCTTCAGAATCTTACCGTCACTCATGGTAATACTAG
>CBRAFJ010000142.1:0-1535 GCA_967755195.1 uncultured bacterium
ATCGTCGTAGCACATGACATCACGCTCGTCATAACAGTGGCTACCCGGTGTTGAGTAGGGCGCACCAGCTCTAACCGCACCAGTAGTAGGATTGACGTACCGACCCTGCACGCCACCAAGGGTATGTAGGAGCTCGTGAGGCTCTGCATAGTTCCAGCAACCCTTCCAGGCCCATGCAAAGCTAACAGACGTATTGTTTACATTGGTTTGAGCAGGGTTGTCATCAATGCGCATTTCGCCTAGGCCACATTTGATAATGGCGCCGTTCGAGTTAACGTATTTTTTGTCGACCCATGAGAGGTATTTGCGGCCAGTGACATTGAACCCACGGTCGATCAGACTTTTACGCATTGCACTTGTGTCATCCATGATGCTAGGCGTCATAGGCACATCGACTATTCGTGCAACACAGCCCGCGGCACCATCGTTAGTTGCAAATCGAACCTGATGGGCATTGCCCGACTCTGCACCACTATTGTAGAAAACACTGTTCATGCGTTTGGCAATAGCCCTGAGGCCTGGGCGAAGGTCTGCAAGACGGTTCGTACCGCCAGATGGGTAGATGTAAAGAAGCCAGACACGATGACCATCTACGCCTGTGCCAAAGCAAGGTACATCACGGGCGCCGATGCCATCCATGCTTCCCGCACCTATAGTTTCCGCATCAACCATAGGTGGTTGTTCATAGCCAGATGTGTCGTCAGATGCAGCTGGTTTGTATTTTTCATCATGTGCTGCGAGGTCAGCGAGGTTCTGATCGACTTTTTTGATTCGCTCACGGATATCGAGTCCGGGAGGCGAGGGATCAAGGTGTGCGCAGCGTGGCTTGTCTTTGCCGTCTTGCTTAACATCCTCTTCAGTTGTTACATCGAAAGCGCCTGCACAAGGCCCTTTTGTTTTGATCTTTTTGCCTTCATACACCAACCCGCGTTCAGGTTGGTCAAGGAGTAATTCTTCATCAGGTTGCAAAGCACCGCTCTGAACAACCAGATACATGCCAATAAAGCCAAATAAAACCGCCGCAACGATGGCGAGCGGACGTCCAGCCAGTCGACTACGTCGACTGGTAATAACTTTTTTGTTAGAACGAGTGTTTTTTGTAGTTTTTTTCTTGTTTCGAACAGTAGACGACTTAGCTGCCATGGATGCATCCTTGTTTTAAATCTTAAGTGAATATAAGCATAAACTGAATGGATTGTAAATAAACGGCGCAACTCATGGGTGTACTGATGGCGCGAACATTTATCGTGTCAAGAACTGGCTGTTCGCTGTATTCCAGTGGTTACTGAGGTAGCCGCTCGCTGGATCATTGCCACGATAGTAATCGTTATGGTTACAGTCAAGGCGCTGCCAGTCAACATCACGGGTACAAACACGCCTCATATAAATAGGACCCGTGCCGTCATCGTCGTAGCACATAACATCACGCTCATCTATGCAGTGGCCGTGACCTGTGGAACGAGGGGCTGTACTTTGTACACCTCCAAGCATGTGCATAAGCTCGTGTGGCTCACCATAGTTCCAGCAACCCTTCC
>CBRAFJ010000143.1:0-1528 GCA_967755195.1 uncultured bacterium
GTTGGGAAGGGAAGTATATTCGTCACGATTCATCCTCGCACATTCAATTTCAGTGGTGGAAGAAGACACCCTTACTTCATAGGCGGACAGTGCAGCTATCGCATTGGTGTCTCGTATGCGGAAGTACAGAGCGCTCCTAGCGGGATCTATGTCCCACCAGTACCAAGTCAAATCAGAATAATACTGAACAGGTGTGGTATAAACGTTAGTCCACGTGACGTTGTCCTGCGAAGTATCAAATGCAAGCGTCCTATACGCTGTACCTTGATGCAGTATTCCCACTGTCCGTATAGCAGTCGTGCTGCTGAAAGACCACAAAAGATAATCCGAAGTACTAGAGAGAGTTAGATACGTCAGTATGTTGTTATCGGTTATTGGAGACGTGTCTAATATACCAGTTGCAGTAAGCGTGCCTCCAGCATCTGCTGCTGTACGAAGAAAGACTTCCAACGTGTCCACTGTGCCAACTGTCAACGCATAGGCTTCTCTGTGTTGAAGTAGCCCAACTATCTGCTTATCAATACACCAAAGATTGAGCCCGAAATTGGTGGATTCGCTTAAAAACAGGTACAAGTTCTCCCGCGCCAGTTCAATATTCTCTGGCGTTTGCTTAGCAGCAGGTATCTTACAACGACGGAATGCGTGATCTAAGATCGACGCAAGGTCAAGGACAGTCTGCCCAACAGTGCCGCTTGTAGCCATAAGAGTCCCAGAGGAACGGGAGCCTTAGCCCCCGCTCCGTCTAAGCTAGCGACTGTTGAACTACAGTCAGTGTAGTAGTGCCGGTACCTGCGGTTTGATTGATTCTAACCGCGCGTGCAGGCTGTGTCAGGTTTCCTGACTGATTGGCAGTAGCTCCCACCATTGCAGCGATTGACACGCTAAACCACGTGGGAGTTACCGTTGAATCAAATACGTCGTCCCCAGTAGCCTGCACTGTATATGTCAC
This sequence comes from uncultured bacterium, assembly GCA_967755195.1. Lineage (GTDB taxonomy): Bacteria > Patescibacteriota > Saccharimonadia > Saccharimonadales > Saccharimonadaceae > CBRAFJ01. Next base: position 950 of record CBRAFJ010000143.1, read on the forward strand.
GGTGCCGCTAACAACTGCGTAGAGACCTACGTTGAACGTCGGACAGTAGATGTCCAGTGGAACCGCTGTTGAGGCGGCCACCCCAGTTACACTGGTCTTGGCCGGCCTCATTATCAGCTCCCTGGAATGTAGAGTACAGTAACGATTGTCGTGCCTGTAGCGTTTTCGACAGTTGAGGTTACTGTTGCTACCAAGGTTGTGTTGGCTCCAATATTGGACATCGCGTTGAGTTGCGCAGCAGTGAAAGCCGCAGTAGGCCCACGAGTAACAGTTTTTACGTCAAAGCCCGTTACGTATTGTGTTCCGGCCGCCGCTGTGCCGACAGTCAAGCTCGCAGTAGTCGCTGTCCATGCTACCGTACTGTCGCCGTAAATATTCACAATCTGTGAATTGGCAGGCAGGTAAAACGTAGCACTGACAGCAGCCAATGTAGCCGCTTGAATCGTCTTCGTCTGTGCAACTACCGCTGTTCCAAGATTTGAGCCAAGCGGATGGCCGGGTTCACGCACACCAACCTTCAGAGGATCTGCAAATAGCGTCATAGCTGACTCCTCTTAGGTTCCGGGGGTGCCCCAGGCT
>CBRAFJ010000144.1:0-1526 GCA_967755195.1 uncultured bacterium
CGAGACCGCCCTTGGCAGAGTAGGCAGAGCAGGGGTCGGCGAGCACGATGAGGGAATCTTTGATTATGCATGTACAGCAGTAGCGTGTAAAAAAAAAAGAGCGTGTGTGTTTTGTATGTGCGCTCTCCATATTCTTGATAAACGTTGCTGCAGCGCCCACCGCCCGCATGTCCACGCCCGCGAGCGCACGCGAGGCCCTGGCCGGTACTATATCCAGGCACACACCGACCACTGCCATACTGCTGAATACCACGCACGTATGAATACTGTACAGATATCATCGCATATTAAAAATTACCTGGTATATGATACCTGGTACTCTGTTACTGCTTGTAGCGGTACTGGTACTCGTACATATAATACGTACGTACGTGTATATCCGCAGTAAAAGGAGCCGGTACGATAAAATTCCGGGTTGGTCGTCTACTCGTACATAAAAAAAACGGAATCTTGAATAATGCGGTTTGCGTGTAGAACAAAAAAGCATGTACTGGTTGGTATGGTATGTGCACGTGACAAAAAGGGCATGGAATCCTGGAAAAATCGCAGCCCCGTGAGACATGAGTTGGGCACGGCCGAGACCGCCCTTGGCAGAGTAGGCAGAGCAGGGGTCGGCGAGCACGATGAGGGAGTTGCGTGTCGCCGGGTGGACGTCATCGCCAGTTATCGCGAAAAGGGCAAAAATCTACGTCTAAGAAAAGCTGTCGAGCTCTCTCCGAGCAGCAGCCGCAATTTTGTACATGTATTTATATGGTATCATGCACCATACATACCTGTATCACCCATCACCAAATATATATTTGTAGACGATGATGAAACACAAAATACTGCAGACACCACGTATCGTAGAATTAACTAAATATTCAACGAACTTTGAACAAAGAACGCTGACATCATCACCGTATACCAGGCAGTAGTCCTGGGCGGGTGTAAAATAGCTCAATGTAATTACTAGGCTCCGCCGTCGTCGTCGCTGCCGCGTAGAAGTCGCCTTGGAGAGGTCCCGGAGCGATGGTCCCTTGTAGCCGTCGTTACGGTCGACGTAACCGAGCACAGTTCTTTCTTATGATTAGCAAGGAGATGCTACGCCGTGAGAGCACGGCGGTCTATTATAATTCTGGCACCGTGGGGGACTCATCGAGTCTCACCCCAATCGGGCATTAAGGATGGAGGAGCATCGAGCCAGCTTGAGGGGAGAGGTCTACGCTTAGCGGACCTCTAACGCCCTCAGATCCGGTCTGGCCGGATCTTTGGTGCTTGACTTTGTGATGTCTCCGTCCATGCGTACGTGTTCTGAGATCTACGATAGATACGTCTAACCCTCACCGTCACAGAAGTGTACGTATATCTTGACAACAACCGCTCAAGAAAAAACAAAATCGTACGTAAGCCTTTGCAAAACTAAAACGGCGTTTGGAACGCCTTTGGAATATAAGCATTTGGTTTTTAAGAATTTGGCGTTCTGCACCCTTTTGCGAAATAAGAATGTGGACATAATCATTTCTGCGTAAGTCGGAGAGAAGATA
>CBRAFJ010000145.1:0-1524 GCA_967755195.1 uncultured bacterium
ATGTTATTGTTGGCCGTACCAGGGGTACCGGTCAGATGAATACCATTGGTCCTAAAATTCTGAACCGCTATATTAGTAATAGTTGCACCTGGGAGGTTTGTACTCGAGCTACCGGCACCATCAAAGTAGATACCCGTGACCGTACCGGTACTGTTTGTCGTCTTATCACCATCAAGCTTCAGGTCACGGATAGTGATGCCTGTGCCACTACCACCAGTAGTCGTGTTAGTGATCATGTTTTTGCTGACACCACCGAGGTTACCGAACTGGATGAGCGTGCCTTTGCCAGCGCCAGCGAGTGTGGTGTTGTTAGGGATTGAGATAGTGTCGGTCGTAGTGAAAGTACCTTCGAACAGATACACCTTGCCACCAGCTGCCGCGGTAAGAGCGTTGTAGATTTCTACTTGATCACCAGTACCATCGGACACGTAATCAGCAGAGTCCTTGATATATTGCGGAGCACTACTTGGAGCAACAGTCTTGGTCACACTCGAGCGATCAGACTGCCATTTGCCATTACTGTAAACGAGAAGCTTATCAGTGTCGGTGTCGTAATAGACCTGTCCTTCAGACGGCGAGCCTGGACGGTTAGCCGTTGTATCACCGGTAACAATAAGACCGGCAAACGTTGGTGTTGACGTAACAGTCAGGTGCTGGCCGGTATTAAAGGCAAGTTGCGCATCACCAATAGAGTCAGCATTGATCGATAGGTTGATGTTTGGACTCGATGGACTGACGCCGATCTGGGCACTGCCCTGTATAGTTACGCCGCCCGCGAGACCGTTGAGTGATGTCACGCCGCTACCACCACCGCCGCCACCGTCACAGTCGTCCCATATAAGCTGACCGGCAGTATCGTATTTTAGACACTGGTACTGACTGCCTACGCCTGTTGGCAGAATGAACGTTAGATTGCCAGCTGAATCACCTGCTTGTAGTGAGGTCGTCTGACCATTGCCATCATTAAGAATAAAGGAGCCAAGCTGCGCATTTGTACCAGCTGTCACGTTTCCACCTTGGATAACGAGGTTGCCGGTTGTCGTAACAGTAGCGCCATCATCAGTGATGGTTGAATCCTCGACGTTCTGAGCAGCACTAAACTTCGCTAAACGGTTCGTGCTGCCACCACTGCTAGTAACACCTGTACCCGAGCCAGCACAGTTCCCTAACTCAACAAGACAGATTGTACCCGAAGCATTGGGCAGCGTAATGGTGTTGTCTGCTGTTGGGTCAACAAGCGATAGTAGTGTTTCAAAGCCGTTCGTTGTTGCGCCTTCAAACAAAATCCCTGTAGCCGCAAATGAACTTTGGTTCACGCCAAGCGTGTTTGAGACAAGCGTCGACGAATAGTCTAGCGAGATAGTCGGACTCCAGCCCTCGCCAGCCGAACCTGTAACCGCAATACCCGTACCGGCACTGTTACCCGCGCTATAGTTACCAGTCGTTTTTGTACCTAGCGCAATCGTGTCATCAGCTATATCGGCTCCGGTGATGGTAAGGTCGGTAATCTCACTAGAATCGATG
>CBRAFJ010000146.1:0-1510 GCA_967755195.1 uncultured bacterium
GTCGGCGTGACCTGGCATGTCGACGTGTGCGTAGTGGCGGGTCTCAGACTCGTACTCCTGGTGAGAAGTAGCGATGGTGATACCACGAGCTTTCTCTTCTGGTGCGTTGTCGATCTGGTCGTACGCAATTGGTTTGTTAACGTCACTTGGAAGCCGTTTAGCCAGAGTAGCTGTAATAGCTGCGGTCAAAGTGGTCTTACCGTGGTCGACGTGACCCATGGTACCAACGTTGACATGTGGCTTAGTTCGGTCAAAATCTGCCATGTAGTTCTCCTACTTAAATTATTTTTAGTGCAATCGAAATAAAGCTCGCAGCACGTATGGGGTAAATTATAGAGGTTATAGGGGTTAATGTAAAGTTCTTTTACGCTACATTACGAAGATTTACGAGCGTACAAAGACTGCTGTGACGTTATCTAGTTGTGCTTGGACGTTTTTGTTCATGTCTCCAAGGTTATCTAGCTTTGTAGCTATCTCTTCTAGATATGTTTTCGATGCTGCGTCGTGTTTCTTTACTTCGTCCCTGTATTTGTAGTATTCGTCTCTCACTTTGCTTCGGTCAGCACTGTTCAGATCAACGTCATCTCCGTAAAGCTTGGCATCGGCTGCATTTTCTTTCTCTTTGGCCTCGTAACTCAATTTGTAGCTGTCACAGAGTTTTGTCACTTCTTCCGCAACATACTCTGGAGCCTCTATAGCCTTACAGTCGGCATAACGAAGTTTGTCTGACGCTACTTTGTCTTTGCCATAATCATCGACGTTTTCCGATATAACGTAGATCCTCTCGTCAACACGCAGCAATTTATCGAAAAGTGATGCTCCAGCCGAGCCACGCCGCTCTAGCTCGGAAAGACCTTCGTTGCCACCCTGGCCATACATCGTGAACGATATGCGAACTTTGTTCAGCCTGTCTTTTAGTGTGCCCTTCGCTTTAGAACTTACGTCCAGTTGATCAGCTTCGTGCAATAGCCCACTGGCAAGAGATCGGATGATGTTGCCTTTGTAGAGAAACTGGGTGTCGTTGTAGCTGACAGGAATATAGGCAGTTGTGACAGCTATTTTGGAGTCCAGTTTGGCATACATGGCAGCGTCTTTGGTATTTGCTATTTTCTCGACATCGCCTAAGTGCTGTTTTACCTGATTTGCAACCGTTACTAGCACATCTACATTGTAGTTTTTGTTCATGAAAGTGTTTATAAAGACGATGTAGTTGCTCATCTCGTCGCGTTTCACTTCCAGTTCGTTGGTACATTTGCCGTCGACGTCATCCGCACCCTGTATGTCGTTCTTTGCTATAGCCGCATCCATATCTTTGACACACTTGCCTAGGTGTTCGATATAAGCTTTTTGCAAGTCCTTGAGCGTCGAAAACTCATCGCTAAATGCAGCTGGAGCTTCACCAAGTTTCTCGAGTGTCGCGTTAAAGCCTTTGTACTGATCTATCGAGCTAGCAAAATGAGTACGATACGCCATGACATTTTTCTTTTTATCCTGACCCGTGATATCGCTG
>CBRAFJ010000147.1:0-1507 GCA_967755195.1 uncultured bacterium
ACTACCCCGCACCGTTAACTCGGTGCGGGGTTCGTCATTTTCAGGAACTAAAAACACCCCGATCTCTCGAGGTGTTTTTAGTTTAGTCTCAGGTTAGCTTAGGCTTCTTTTTTAGCAGCCTTGTCGCGCTGGTCGACTTTTTTCTCGCGCTTGCTAGCAGGTAGCGAAGGAGTAGGAACTGCCTCGAACTTGCCGCCAGCTTTTTTGATAGCCTCAACTACACTAGCGCTGGCTTTCTGTACTTTGACAGTAGCTTTGCCGGTGTATTCACCGCGAGCGATGACTTTTACAGTGTGGTAAGGCGTAGCAACTAGACCAGCCTCAAAGAGGACTGCATTGTCGATAATTGCGCCCTTGACGCTGTTAAGTGAGTCCAGGTAAACAACCTGTGCAGGTACGCGCATGCTCTTGAAACCACGAGATTTAGGGATACGCTGAACTAGCGGACCCTGACCACCCATGAAACCGTGACCTAGTTTTTTACCAGTACGAGCGCCCTGACCCTTGGTACCACGACCAGCGGTTTTACCCTGACCAGCGGCGATACCACGACCAACACGCTTGCGAGACTTGTTAGACTCTACGTTCAGTTCGTTGTACTTCATTATTTAGCCTCCGCCTTGGCCTCAGCCTTTTTTGCCGGGACTTTTTTAGTCTTTGGAGCGTTCATCCACTCCTCGCGAGGGACTAGGCTTTTCAGGGCGTCAATGGTTGCGTAGGCGATGTTAACCTTGTTGGTTGAGCCTAGGCTCTTAGAAAGCATGTTGTTGATACCGGTAACACCGATAATCTGACGAACAACACCACCAGCGATAATACCGGTACCAGGAGCTGCAGGTTTGATGAGGACGCGTGCGCCGCTCAGTTTAACTTCTGCATCGTGTGGAATGGTAGTGTTTACGACTGGGATAGTGATCATGTTCTTTTTAGCAACGTCAGTAGCTTTAGCGATAGCGGTCTGGACATCCTGACCTTTGCTAACACCAACACCAACGCGGTTCTTGCGGTCACCAACGACTACTAGAGCCTTAAAGCGGAAACGACGTCCACCTTTAACGACACGTGAGACACGGTCGATGTTGATAACTTGCTCTTCAAAGAGCTTTGGTTCCTCGACACGAGGGGTACGTCGGTCATCGCGACGTCCACCACGCTGGTTTGTTCGGCCCTGTTGACCGCCAGTGCGTGGGGTAGTAGTAGCTTCTGCCATACTAGAACTCCAATCCTTCTTTACGCGCTGCGTCAGCTAGTGCACTTAGGCGACCAGCGTAGCGGCGACCGTTACGGTCAAAAACGACCTTTTCAATCTTTAACTTCTTAGCTTTCTTAGCAATGTCGGTGCCAACATGGGCAGCTTTTTCGGCCAGAGAGCCTTTAACACCCTTGGCACCAACAGTGGTTGCGGCTGCTAGAGTTTTGCCAGCTACATCATCGATCAGCTGAGCTGAAACGTGCATGTTGCTGATAGTTACCGTCAGGCGTGGGCGCTCGGCTGTGCCAGAAACAC